>JALYHK010000136.1 GCA_030776605.1 Pseudomonadota bacterium | reverse complement strand
GGGCGGTAGCGCGGTTCGGGAACGGGAAATCCGCGGTCGCGCGCTCCGCGATGCAGTCCTCGATCCGGAAATTTGTGCGCCTAGGCCGCTGCTGGCCGGTAGCGGGGCTCCGGAATCGCCATGCCCTCTTCCCGCGCGGTTTCGAGCCATACCTCGATCGCGATCCGCACCTCATCGACCGCCTCTGTCGGAGTCGAGCCGTGGGCGGAGCAATGTTTGAGGTCCGGCACATCCGCGATCCAGCGACGGTCCTTATCCGACCAGAACACGTTAATATGGTAGTGCGGTTCGCTCACTCGGGCATATGTAGGTCAAATTCCGTCACGAGTTCAAGGAACCGATCCACCTGATAGCGGGCAGCGTCTCTCCCGACGGGCTGCACCGTCAGCACGTGCGGGACAAGGGAGTGCTTGTACGTGCGATGGCTGCCTTTCGTGCGCTTATGCACAAATCCAAACGCCCGCAGCAGCCGCTCGAACTCGCGAAAGCTGATAGTCGTATACGGATGAAGAAGGAGACGCTCGTAAAGCTTGGAAGGGCTGACCATCACCAATCCTCAGGATACATCCTTTCTCAGGCCAGCCACCAGGGTCCACTCCTCCTCCCCTGGTCGCTTCGCGTGCCAGAAGCGGAGTCCGTTCACGTTGGTGTCGGTGATGCCTCGCGCAGCAGCCGAAAGCGACTTGAATGTGCGCCCTTCAGTGATGATCCGGCCGTCGCTGACCTCGCCGGTGTACAGCCTGCCCTTGTACCTCGCCCTCAACTTAGTGCCATGCGGCAGGTGTCGCCCAACGGCGAAATACCCCTGCCCCTGCGCAACGATCGAGCCACGCGTGGGCGCCTCTTTCGCTGCCCACGGACCGAGTTCCAGAAGATCGCGCAAAACGTCGTTGTAGGTGACGCTTTCGGCCGCTCGTCGGAGCGTCAGCGCCTTCCACACCTCAAAGTCGACTTCAATCTGCATCAGGCCTCTCCAGCCGGAGAGCTCTATAGTGCGGATCGGAGGGCGTCAAGGCTAGCGCCGCCCGCCCATCCTCTTGCCCATCCGCATCTGCTGCTGCTTGCCGAAGCGAGTCTTGCGGGTGCCCGGCTTGCCTTCGTTCGAGCGGCCGAGCGTCGGGATGCGGCGCTCGGGCTCGGGGACGCCGAGCTCGTCGGCCTCGAGGCGGCGGATTTCGTCGCGCAGGCGGCCGGCTTCCTCGAACTCGAGGTCGGCGGCGGCCTTGCGCATGCGCTGCTCGAGATCCTCGATGTACGCGCGCAGATTGTGGCCGACGAGGTGCGGCGTCTCCTCGTCGCCGGTCTCGACCAGCACCGCGTCGCGCTGGGTGACGTCGGCAAGGATGTCGGCGATGTTGCGCTTGATGCTCGCCGGCGTGATGCCGTGCGCCTCGTTGTAGGCCATCTGCTTTTCGCGGCGACGGTTGGTCTCGTTGAGCGCGCGCTCCATCGAGCCGGTGATCCGGTCGGCGTAGAGTATGACGCGACCCTCGACGTTGCGCGCGGCGCGGCCGATGGTCTGGATGAGCGAGGTCTCCGAGCGCAGGAAGCCTTCCTTGTCGGCATCCAGGATGGCGACCAGCCCGCATTCGGGGATGTCGAGGCCCTCGCGCAGCAGGTTGATGCCTACCAGCACGTCATAGACGCCGAGCCGCAGGTCGCGGATCAGCTCGATCCGCTCCAGCGTCTCGACGTCGGAGTGCATGTAGCGGACCTTGAGCCCCGCCTCGTGCATGAACTCGCTGAGGTCCTCCGCCATCCGCTTGGTCAGTGTGGTGACGAGGGTGCGATAGCCGTTGCGGGCGGTGATCCGGGCTTCGTTGATGAGGTCGTCGACCTGGTCCTCGACCGGCTTGATCTCGACCGGCGGGTCGATCAGGCCGGTGGGGCGGATGACCTGCTCCGTGAAGACGCCGCCGGTCTGCTCCAGCTCCCACGGCCCCGGGGTCGCTGAGACGGCGACGGTCTGCGGGCGCATCGCGTCCCATTCGTTGAAGCGCAGCGGCCGGTTGTCGATGCACGACGGCAGCCGGAAGCCGTATTCGGCAAGCGTGATCTTCCGCCGATGGTCGCCGCGCGCCATCGCGCCGATCTGCGGCACCGTCTGATGGCTCTCGTCGACGAAAAGCAGCGCGTTTTCGGGAATGTATTCGAAGAGCGTCGGCGGCGGCTCGCCGGGCAGGCGCCCCGTGAGGAACCGGCTGTAATTCTCGATGCCCGCGCATGAGCCGGTGGCGGCGATCATCTCGAGATCGAAGTTCGTCCGCTGCTCCAGCCGTTGCGCCTCGAGCAGCTTGCCCTCGTCGTGGAGCTCCTTCAGCCGCTCGGCCAGCTCGTGGCGGATCGCCTCCATCGCCTGCTTCAGCGTCGGGCCCGGCGTCACATAGTGGCTGTTGGCGTAGACTTTGACGTAGTCGAGCGCGGCGATCTTCTTGCCGGTCAGCGGATCGAATTCGACGATCTCCTCGATCTCGTCGCCGAAGAAGGCGACGCGCCAGGCCATGTCCTCATAGTGCGAGGGGAAGATCTCCAGATTGTCGCCGCGCACTCGGAAATTGCCGCGGGCGAAGGCCTGGTCGTTGCGCTTGTACTGCAAGGCGACGAGCTTCCGCACCACCTCGCGCTGGTCGACGCTCTCGCCCTTCTTCAGCGAGAAGGTCATCGCGCTGTAGGTCTCGACGGAGCCGATGCCGTAGAGGCAGGAGACCGAGGCGACGATGATGACGTCGTCCCGCTCGAGCAGCGACCGGGTGGCCGAATGGCGCATGCGGTCGATCGCCTCGTTGATCGAGCTCTCTTTCTCGATGTAGGTGTCCGTCCGCGGCACGTACGCCTCGGGCTGGTAATAGTCGTAGTAGGAAACGAAATATTCGACCGCATTCTCGGGGAAGAAGCTCTTGAACTCCCCGTAGAGCTGGGCCGCGAGGATCTTGTTGGGCGCAAGCACGAGCGCCGGGCGCTGCAGCTCCTCGATCACCTTGGCCATGGTGAAGGTCTTGCCGGAGCCGGTGACCCCGAGCAGCACCTGGGTCCGCTCCCCGCGCCGCGCCTCCTCGACCAGCTCGGCGATCGCCTGCGGCTGGTCGCCTGACGGCGAATAGTCGGAGACCAGCTGGAAGCGCTTGCCGCCCTCCGCCTTGTCCGGGCGCTGGGGGCGGTGGGGGACGAAGGTCTCGCCGGTCTCCGGCTCGTCGAGACGGGTCCTGATCGCGATCGACATGGCTTCCATATGGCCTTTGCCGCCCCGCCGCGCTACCGTCCCGCGCAAAACAAGGGGGAATGCGATGAGAGGATTGATTCTGCTGCCGCTGATAGCCCTCGCAGCCTGCGGAGGGGAAGGCGAGCAGAAGGCGAAAGCGCCCGAGCGGGCGGAGGCGATCCGGCCGGGCCAGTGGGAATCGACGATCGAGATCACCAACCTGAGGAAGCTCGACCAAGGCGAGCCGCGGCTCAACCTCGCCCGCGGCACACGCCTTAGCGGCAGCGCCTGCGTCGGCCCCGCGGAGGTCGCGGAGCCGCCGCCCGAGCTTTTCGCGGGCGACGATTTCGACTGCGAATACACCCGCACCTACATGCGCCGGGGCAGGATCAACATTCAGATGACCTGCCGCCACCCGAGCGTCAGGGGCGAAGTCTATGCGATGATCGACGGCCGGTTCACCGCCGAGACGATGGAAGGCGCGCTGCGCTATTCGACGATGCTGCCGACCGACGGCGACGTCGAGATCGCCGCCAACGTCACGTCGCGGCGCACCGGCGACTGCACGCCCGCCGCGGGTGCCGAGGGCAATCGCTCGGACGCGCAGTGACCGGAAGAGGATTGCCGCAATGAACCGTCGCCTGCTGCCCGCCGCGGCCCTGCTCGCGCTCTCGTCCTGTGGAGGAGAGGAAGGCCGCGAGATGAGCGGCAACGAGGTGGCCCAGGAGCTGGCCAGCATCCGCATCGAGCCGGGCCAGTGGGAGGTGACCACCGAAATCATTTCGGCAAGCGGCAGCGGCTTTCCGCGGCAGATGCTCGAGGCGATGCGGGGGCAGCAGAGCACCAGGCGGCATTGCATCACACCCGAGCAGGCCGCGCGGCCCGACGGGAACTTCCTCGCCAACCAGGAGAACAGCAATTGCACCTACCGCGACTTCTCGATGCGCGGCGGGCGGATCAGCGGCACCATGACCTGCCGGGGCGGCACCGATGAAGGCTCCGGCGAGGTGACGACGGAGATGCGCGGCAGCTATCGGCCTGAGAGCTACGACATGACGATGCAGATGCGGATGGCGATGCAGATGCCCGGGATGAGCGGCAGCGAGACGCTCCAGGTCGAGACCCGCGCCACCGGGCGCCGCATCGGCGAGTGTCCCGCGGGCGAGGGCGGCGGCGAGGACGGAAACAACCAGTGATCGGCTATGTCACGCTTGGCACCGACGATCTCGAGCGGGCGCGGGCCTTCTACGACGCTCTCCTCGGTGAGATCGGCGCCAAGCGGCTGATGGAGCTGGAGCCGAGCGGCTTCACCCTCTACGGCACCCGCTTCGGACAGCCGGGCCTCGCGGTCACCCGCCCCTACAACGGTGAGCCCGCCTCGCCCGGCAACGGCAACATGGTCGCGCTCGTCCTCGACAGCCGCGCGCAGGTCGATGCGCTCCACGCCCGCGCGCTCGCCCTCGGCGGCAGCGACGAGGGCGCGCCCGGCCTGCGCGGGCCCGAGGGCCCCCGCGCCTTCTACGGCGCCTACTTCCGCGACCCCGACGGCAACAAGCTCTGCGCCTTCCGCATCGGCCCCGCCTGAGCCGCCGGTGCGGGTA
>JALYHK010000135.1 GCA_030776605.1 Pseudomonadota bacterium | reverse complement strand
GCTTCGATGCGGACAAGATCGAGCTCGCCGCCGCCGAATCGGCGGGGATGGACCGCCTCACCGCCGAGCGCGAGCGGATCGGGCCGGTCAACCTCGTTGCCGAGCGCGAGCTCGCCGAGCTCGACGAGAGCCGCGAAAGCTCGCAGGCCGAGCGCGAGGAGCTCGGTCAGGCGATCAACCGGCTGCGCGGCTCGATCGGCAGCCTCAACCGAGAGGGCCGCGCCCGGCTGCTCGCCGCCTTCGAGCAGGTCGACCGCCACTTCCGCAGCCTGTTCACCACCTTGTTCGAAGGCGGCCAGGCGCATCTCGAGCTGGTCGAATCGGACGATCCGCTCGAGGCCGGGCTCGAGATCATGGCGCAGCCGCCGGGCAAGCGCCTCGCGACCCTCACCCTCCTTTCGGGCGGCGAGCAGGCGCTGACCGCGATCGCGCTGATCTTCGCCTTGTTCCTCACCAACCCCGCGCCGATCTGCGTTCTCGACGAAGTTGACGCCCCCCTCGACGACGCCAACATCGAACGCTTCTGCAACCTGCTCGACCGGATGACAGGCGAGACCGAGACGCGCTATCTGATCGTCACTCACAATGCGGTGACGATGAGCCGGATGCACCGGCTGTTCGGCGTAACGATGATCGAGAAAGGCGTCAGCCGCTTGGTCAGCGTCGACCTCGGCGGGGCCGAGCGCCTCCTCGCCGCGGAATAGCTCCCCTTCCCGTCATTCCCGCAAAGGCGGGAATCCATACCGAATCCCCGCAGCGGCACATGCCAACTGGACTCCCGCTTTCGGGGGAGTGACGATGAGGCGAAGGAGAATCCCTTGCCCGAGCCTGCGCCCCTCTCCGTCGCCTTCCTGCTCTTCCCGCAGGTCACCCAGCTTGATTTGACCGGCCCGGCGCAGGTGCTCTCCCGGCTCGGCAACCAGCAGCTCCACCTGGTCGCCAAGAGCCCCGATCCGGCGCCGACCGATTGCGGCTTCGACCTCCTCCCCACCGCCACCTTCGCAGAGGTGGAGCAAGTCGACATCCTTTGCGTCCCCGGCGGCTTCGGCTGTGTCGAGGCGATGGAGGACGAGGAGACGCTCGCCTGGCTGCGCAGCGTCGGCGGGCACGCGCAATGGGTGACCAGCGTCTGCACCGGTTCGCTCGTGCTCGGCGCGGCCGGCCTGCTCCGCGGCTACCGCGCCGCCTGCCATTGGGACTGGCGCGACCAGCTCGCTCTGTTCGGCGCCGCGCCGGTCGCCGAGCGGGTGGTGTTCGACCGCAACCGGGTGACCGGCGGCGGCGTCACCGCCGGGATTGATTTCGCGCTCGCCCTCACCGCCGTGATCCGCGGCGAGCCCCACGCCAGGGCCGTCCAGCTCAGCCTCGAATATGATCCCGCGCCGCCGTTCGACTCCGGCAGCCCGGAAGCGGCGGGCGAGCGGCTCACCGCCTTCGTGCGGGAACGCTCGCGCCGTCTCGCGCCGGACCGCGAGGCACGGATCGAGAGGGCGGCGGCGCGGCTCGCCGCCGAAGCGGAGTGACCGACCGCTTCGTCCCGACTCATCCGCCGCGCGGATCGGGGCCGGTCGCGGCTTGGCGCGGCTTCATCGGCGAGCGGGCGCGCACCGCCGTCTACGGCTGGTCCGAGCGCGCCTTCTCCGAGCGCTACATGCGGCGGCGGATCCTCGGCTTCAACGTCCACATCCCGCTCGATCCGGCTTTGGTCCAGCGCGTCCTCCTCGACAATGCCGCCAGTTACGCCAAGCCGGACATCGTCAAGGCCCTGCTCGCGCCCGCCGTCGGCCGCGGCCTGCTCACCTCCGACGGCAGCCTCTGGCGCGAGCAAAGGAAGATCGTCGCTGCCAATTTCTCGCCGGCCGCGGTCGACGCGCTGATCCCGGAATTCGGCGCCGTCGGCCGCCAAGCGCTCGCTCGCTGGACGCCCGGCGTGCGCAACATGGCGCTGGAAGCGACCGAAGCGACGATGCGGGTGATCTCGAACACCCTGTTCAGCGGCGACCAGCGCCTCACCAGCGAGGCCGCCATGGCCCATATCACAGCCGCGCTCGAGGGCTTCAGCGAAGCGCGGCTGCAAGCGATGCTCGGCCTGCCGCGCATCCCGGTCTCGCCGCGCGGCTGGAAGGCGCATCGCGGCCAGGCCTATCTGCGCCGGACGCTCGAGGCGGTGGTGCGCGAGCGGCTGCCGGGCGGCGGCCCGGACGACTTTCTCGGCCGGCTGATCCGCGGCCTCGACGAACGCTTCGATCCCGCCGAGGCCGCCTCGCTCGCCACGGACAATGCGATGACCTTCTATCTCGCCGGCCACGAGACCACCGCCAATGCCGTCACCTGGACGCTCTACCTCCTCTCGGAGCAGTCGGACCTGCAGGACGATGCGGCGGGCGAAAGTGCGGCGGCGCTCGCCGGCGGCGAGGGTCCGGACCTTCCCGACCGGCTGCCGCTGCTCCGCCGCGTCCTCGAGGAATCGCTGCGCCTCTACCCGCCGGCGCCGCGCTTCGACCGGCAGGCCGTCGCCGCCGACCGGCTCGGCGAGCACGAGGTCGCGCCCGGCGACATCGTCTCTATCTGGCCTTGGCTGCTCCACCGCCACCGCGACCTCTGGGAGGATCCGGACATCTTCGATCCTGACCGCTTCCTCCCCGAGCGCCGCGCCGGGCGCCACCGCTTCCAGTATCTCCCGTTCGGCGGCGGGCCGCGCCTCTGCGTCGGCGCCCGCTTCGCAACTGCCGAAGCGCTGACGATCCTCGCCTGGTGGCTCGCCGCCTGGCGCTTCCGCCCCGCGCCCGGGCGCGAGGTGCGCGTCCACGGGCTGGTGACGCTCCGCCCCCGCGGCGGCCTGCCGCTGGCATTGGAGGAACGCTGAGACAATTGTGCTATTGCGAATAATTCTCAAGAGCGATAACAACTTCTCCTGACGCAAAAATGCGCCGTCAAGGGGTTGGAATTGCTTCACCGATCGATTTCACCCGCCGCTCTCGCGGCGGCTCTTGCGGTTTCCGCCGCCGCGGCGGCCGCTGAAGAGGCCGCCGTAGCTCCGCTTTCGGCCGAAGCCGCTGCCGTCGCCGCGCCGGCCGAGATGCAGGACGTCGGCGCCTCGGGCGGGGTCATCGTCGTCACCGGCAGCCGCGACCAGTACGGCGCCGGGTCGGTACGCAGCGCCACCCGCACCGACACGCCGCTCCAGGACGTGCCCCAGGCGGTCAGCGTGGTCAGCGAGCGGCAGATCGAGGACCAGGCGATGCGCTCGATCGGCGACGTGCTGCGCTACGTCCCCGGCGCCACCATCGGCCAGGGCGAGGGCCACCGCGACCAGATTACCCTGCGCGGCAACAACAGCACGGCCGACTTCTTCATCGACGGTCTGCGCGACGACATCCAATATTATCGTCCGCTCTACAATCTCGATCGGGTCGAGGTGCTGCGCGGCCCCAATGCTATGATCTTCGGCCGCGGCGGCGGCGGCGGCGTCATCAACCGGGTGACCGAAGTGCCGATCCTCGGCCGCCAAGCGGTCGAGCTCGCCGCTGCAACGAGCAGCTTCGGCGCCTGGCACGCCGAAGCCGACTTCAACCAGCCGCTCGGGGACAGGGTTGCCGCGCGCCTCAACGCCGTCTTCGAGGAGTTCGGCAACCACCGCGATGCCTTCGACGGGCGCATGTACGCCGCCAACCCGACGCTGCGGCTGCTGGCCGGCGCCGACACCGGGCTGCTCTTCTCGTTCGAGCATGTCGACGACGAACGGGTGGTCGACCGCGGCGTCCCGTCCGAGCGCCAGGGGACGATCGCCGACCCGGCGCGGCCGCTCCCCGGCTTCCGCGACGCCTTCTTCGGCAGCCGCGAGGACAACCGCATGTCGTTCGAAGGCAATATCCTGCGCGCGACGATCGAGCACCGCTTCTCGCCCGACCTCAACCTGCTGAGCCGCCTGCTCTTCGCAGACTATGACAAATTTTACCGCAACGCCTTCGCGGCGACTGCGGTGCGGGTGGCCGACGGCGTCCGCGAGGTCGGCATCGAGGCCTATCAGGACGGCTTCCAGCGGGAGAATCTGTTCAGCCAGACCGACCTCGTGTGGCGAGCCGAGACCGGTCGGGCGAGCCACACTTTGCTCGGCGGCGTCGAGGTCGGCCAGCAGGACAGCCGCAACCAGCGCGCCAACGGCTTCTTCGGGGCGGGCGCGCGGCGCCTCTTGGTGCCGCTCGCCGATCCGCTGGCGATCCCCGCGATCGACTTCCGCACCGGCCCGGGGACGGGTCAGCGCAGCACCGACAGCCAGGTCGAGATCCTCGCCGTCTATCTTCAGGACCAGATCGAGCTCGGAGCCTTCGAGGTCCTCGCCGGCCTCCGCTATGACCGCCTCGAGATCGCCGTCGACGATCTCGTCCGCGGCACATCGGCCGCCCGCACCGACAATCTATGGTCGCCGCGCCTCGGCCTCGTCTTCCATCCGGTCGAGGAGGTCTCGCTCTACGGCAGCTACGCCCGCTCCTTCCTCCCGCAGTCGGGTGAGCAGTTCAATTCGCTCGACCTCACCGCCGCCGCGCTCGAGCCGGAGCGCTTCGACAATTACGAGATCGGCGCGAAATGGGAGCCGCGCGAGGGCCTGCTGCTCTCGGCGGCCGCCTACCGGCTCGACCGCACCAACAGCCGCGCGCCGGGCCAGACGCCCGGCTCGATCGTCCAGATCGGCGAGCAGCGCAGCCGCGGCATCGAGCTCGAGGCGAGCGGGCAGATCCGGCCGAACTGGGCGCTCGCCGCCGGCTATGCGCTGCAGGAAGCCGAGATCCGCCGCACGACCAGCGCGGCGC
>JALYHK010000134.1 GCA_030776605.1 Pseudomonadota bacterium | reverse complement strand
CCGCCGGCTCGTCGCGCGAACGGTCGGCGACCGAAAGGCGGCCCGGCCAGCTCGCCGCCTCCTCGTCCCCGCTGTCCTCGGTGCGGGTGCGCCCGGCGCTTACGCTGTAGGGGCCGGAAGTGAAGAAGCCACCGGACGGGCCGACCGGTCCGGCTGGCGCGAAATGAACGATGCGCCCGTTCACCCGCGCCACGGCATCGCCCGCGACGGCGACGAACAGGAGCTGCCCGCCGGCCGAAAAGTGGCAGCCGCCGCCGGGCCGCAGCTCGCGCTGGAGATCCGCGGCCGTGAGCGGCTGGAGCACGGGCCGGTGATCGGGCGGCGGCTTCGGCTTCGCCTCGGCCATAGCTTCGATAACCCTGGCCTTTTCGGCCTCGTTGAGCTCGGGCTCGCCGCGGCAGCCGGCGAGCAGCGCGACCGCCAGCGCAGCCGCCGCCGCGGGCCGCATCAATAGCCCATCAGCGCCAGCACCTCGCGGCGCGAGCGTTCGTCACGGCGGAAGACCCCCATCATCCGGCTGGTGGTCATCATCACGCCCGGGGTGTTGACGCCGCGCGCCGTCATGCAGGCGTGGCTGGCCTCAATCACCACCGCGACACCGAGCGGCTTCAGGTGCTCCCAGACGCAATCGGCGATCTGGGCGGTGAGCCGCTCCTGGACCTGCAGGCGGCGGGCGAAGCCATGGAGCACGCGCGCCAGCTTCGAGATGCCGACGACGCGGTCGCCGGGCAGATAGGCGATCGAGGCGCGCCCGATGATCGGCGCGAGGTGATGCTCGCAGTGCGACTGGAAGGGAATGTCCTTCAGCAGCACGATCTCGTCATAGCCGCCGACCTCCTCGAAGGTGCGGCTGAGGTGAAAGGCGGGGTCCTCGCCGTAGCCGCGGGCATATTCGCGCCAGGCGCGGGCAACGCGGCGGGGGGTGTCGCGTAGCCCCTCGCGGTCCGGATCGTCGCCCGCCCAGCGGATCAGCGTGCGCACCGCCTCCTGGACCTCGGCCGGCACCTTCACCTGCCTGGGCTCGCGCACCAGATCGCCGTCTTCGGGATCGGCGTCGTACATTCGCTCTCCCCTCGCTGCCGGGCGAGAGCGATACACCCGCCGCCCGCGCGGGGCAAAGGGTCAGCGCGCCGCCGTCCGCACAGCCGACGGATTCAGGCGGATGATCACGTCGTCCACCTGGACGCCGCCGCGCTCCACGACCAGCTGCTGGAGGTTGCGCTGCTGCCGATCGACGGTAGTGGCTCCAATCTCCCCCTGGCGCGCGAACTGGCGGCGCAGATGCGTCGCGAGCTCGCCGGCGGTGATCATCGCGTCGCCGTCGATATCGGCGTCGCCGGTCAGCGCGCCGGGAAGAAAATGGGACAGGTATCCGCCCGAGCCGAGGTCGAGCGCAACGTCGCTGGTGAGGTCCTCCTCGGAGCTCAGCAGCGCCATCATACCGGCCCGATTGACCAGCTCTCGAAAGCCGCCGCTGAAGCAGGAGTCGATCAGGATCAGAGCGGTGCGGCTGCGCACCTTGGCGAACAGCCCCGCCAGCTCCGCGTCGGTCATCGCCGTGTCGCGCAGCTCGATAGTCTCGCTGAGCCCGTCGAGCTCGCGCGCCCCGGGTGCGGCGTCGATCTGGTCGCCGTGGCCGGAGAAGAAGAAGAGGAAGAGGTCGTCCGGCCCTGCCTGCTCGGCGATGCGGGCAAAGGCCGCCTCGACGGCCGGGCGGGTCGCGTCGGCGTTGGTGAGGACGACGCTCGCCGGATTGAGCAGCCCCTCCTTCTGGAGGGCTGCGTGGAGGCGCAGCGCATCCTGATCGGTGTTTGGAAGATCGGTGGTGCGCCCGCCATAGTCGGAGACGCCGACCATCAGCGCGAACACCCGCGGCCCGCTGCGGACAGCCGCTTGGCGCGCGCTCCCCTGGCTGGGCCTGAGCGACAGGCGGTACTTGCCCGTAGCCCCCGCCGCGAAAGAGGTGACGGTGACCAGATAGTCACCGTCCTCGGCGAGCGCCGCCTCGATCCGGCTGTTAGTGGAAGGCCGGGCGCGGGGGCCGCTGTCGTCATTGTCGATGACGTCCCCGTCCGGCGTGCGCAGCGACAGCATGGTGTCGAAGTCGTCGGAGCTGAGCTCGAGCGCGACCCTCTGTCCGCGGCGCGCCGAGAAGCGGTAGCGGTCGACCAGATGCCCGCCCTCGGCCTGGTCGCCGCGGGCGAGCGTCCCGGTGACGCTGCCGCCGAGCGCGATCGCTTGCGCCCTCTCCGGCTGCGAGAGCGCCGCACCGGCGGCGGGAGCGGCAGCGCTGAGCCGATACTCGCCGGTCGCGCCGGGCCGGAAGCTGGTCACCAGCACGCGGTAAGCGCCGTCGGCCGGCAGCGAGATGACGAGGCGGCTGTCGAGCGTGCCGTCGCCGTCGGCATCGTCGTCGTTGGCGATGCTGAAGGCGTCGGGGCCGGTGACCAGCAGATAGGGGTCGAAATCCTCCGAGCTCAGCCGCAGCTCGACCCGCTCGCCGCGCCGCCCGCTGAGCAGATAGTCGTCGGCGAACTTGCCCGAGGCGCGCCGGCTATCGCTCGGTGTCAGCACCCCGGTGACGCTGGCGCCGACCGCAAGCGGCCGCGCCGCCTCCGGCTGCTGCTGGGCCGAGGCGGGCAGCGACGACGCGCCGAGAACCGCTGCCAGAAACATGGTGATCCGCATCCGACTTCCCCTTGCGCCGTACACGTCCGCAGCACCCCTAATCGCGCGAATCGTTACTGGAGATGAACGAAACCGGGCTGGCGACCCCGACAGGATTCGAACCTGTGGCCCTCAGATTAGGAATCTGATGCTCTATCCTGCTGAGCTACGGGGTCGCGCCACCGCCGACGTAGGGCGCGGGGGGCGCCGGGTCAATTCTCCTCGCCCGGCGCCGCCACCGGAAGCGGCAAGGGCGCGATCGGGACTCCCTCGTCGATCAGCCCTTGCGCCTCATCGCGGGTGGCGCGTCCGTGGATCGCGCGCGCTGCCGCCTCGCCGAGATGGATCGCGCGCGCCTCGTCGGCGAAGCGGTCGCCGACATGCTCTGAGCTCTCGAGCACCTTCCTCTGCTCGGCGGCGAGGCAGGCGAGCATCTTCTTGACGCTTGCCGGGTCGGCCGAGAAAAGGTCCGGCGCGCGATTGCCCTTGCCGGCCACCGCAGGCGCCATCACCGCCTTGTCGACCGCCGCCGAGCCGCACAAAGGGCAGCTCAGCAGCCCCCGCGCGCGCTGATCCCGATAATCCGCCGACGAGCCGAACCAGCCTTCGAAAACATGGCCTTCGGGCGTGCACTTCAGATCGAAGATGATCATCGCGGCGGCTCCGGCGGCGCAAAGGCGCGGCGGTGGCGGAGCACCGGCAGCCGAGCGCGCACCTCCTCGAGCTGGCCAGGATCGAGCTCGGCGAAACCCAGCGCCTTCTCCTCCGAGCCCAGGTCGAGCAGCACGCGGCCCCAGGGATCGACGACCAGCGAATGGCCGAAGGTGCGCCGCCCGTCCTCGTGGGCGCCGCACTGCGCCGCGGCGACGACGAAGGCGGCCGATTCGATCGCCCGCGCCCGGAGCAGCACGTGCCAGTGCGCCTCGCCCGTCGGGACGGTGAAGGCGGCAGGCACCGCGAGCACCGTCGCCCCGGCGGCGCTCAGGGCAGCGTAGAGGCAGGCGAAGCGCAGGTCGTAGCAGATCGACAGGCCGAGCAGGCCGAGCGGCGTCGGTGCGACCACCGCGCGCTCGCCAGGTGCATAAGCGGCCGACTCGCGCCAACTCTCGCCGGTCGCGAGGTCCACGTCGAACAGGTGGATCTTCTCGTAGCGGGCGCGGACGGCGCCTTCGCCGTCGATGACGAAGCCGCGGTTGACCAGCCGATCGCCCGCGCCGCCGAGCAGCGCCAGCGAGCCGAGGTGCACCCAAATCCCCGCCTGGCGTGCCGCGCCGCGCACTGCCGCGAGCACCGGATCCTCCTCTTCCCGCCGCAGATGCCGTGCGGCGCGCGCCCGGTCCTGGTCGAGCAGGCCGCTCATCTCGGGCGTGAACAGCATCGCCGCCCCGCCCGCCGCGGCCTCCCGCACCGCGGCCGCGAGATCGTCGGCATTGGCGCCCGGATCGATGCCGGTCCGCGCCTGATAGAGGGCGATCCTCATCCCGCCTTGAGCAGGGGATCGAGCCGGCCGCTGCGGTCGAGCGCGGCGAGGTCGTCCGACCCGCCCACGTGACGGCCGTCGATGAAGATCTGCGGCACGGTATAGCGGCCGTTGGCGCGCGCCATCATCTCCTGCCGCTTGGCGCCGTCGAAGCTGATCTCGATTTCTTCGTAAGCGACGCCCTTCGAGTCGAGGAGCTTCTTCGCCCGCGCGCAATAAGGGCACATCAGCTTGGTGTAGATCTCGACGCGAGCCATTGCGCTCTCCTGGCGAGAGCGGCTGAGGTGCGCACCGCCCCCTGTTTTGTCAATGAGGCGGAGGGGGCGCGGCAGCGCTGAACCCGGCGGCGCTATCTCTGGCCGCTCAATAGTCGCCGCCGCGCACCACCCGGGCCCAGCACAGCAGCTCGACCCGCGCCGCTCCGGCCTTCTTCAGCGCCCGCGCGCACGCGTTGGCGGTGGCTCCGCTGGTGAAGACGTCGTCGACGAGCGTGACGGCGCGGCCCTCGATCTCCGCGCGGCGGGCGGGCGAGACCCGGAAGGCGCCGCGCACCGCCAGCGCGCGCTCGCGCGGGCGCATGCCGCGCAGATAGGGAGTCGCCTTGATCCGGAGGAGCAGGTCCGGGATCGCCGGCGCGCCGCTGCGCCGCGCGAGCGCGAAGGCGATCAGCGCCGCCTGGTTGTAGCC
>JALYHK010000133.1 GCA_030776605.1 Pseudomonadota bacterium | reverse complement strand
GCGCAGCTGCGCGGCGAGCGTGTGGACGGCGGGCGGCGGCGGCGGCGGCTCCGGCACCGGCGGGATGGCGAGAGCGAGCGAGGGAACGCACAGGAGAGCGAGCAAAAGCTTTTTCATCGCGCCCGCTTAGGAGCGCTCCGCCGGTTTGCCAATCCCGCCCGCAGCCACTAGTTAGGCGCCGAATTCCCGCAGCATCCACCGGAGAAGAAGCGCCGCCATGGCCGCACAGTACAGCTTCGTCATGAAGGGCCTGACCAAGACCTTCCCGGGTCAGCCCAAGCCCATCCTCAACAACATCCACCTGCAATTCTATCCCGACGCCAAGATCGGCATCGTCGGCCCGAACGGCTCGGGCAAGTCGACGCTGATGAAGATCATGGCCGGGCGCGACGCCGAGTTCGCAGGCGAGGCCTGGCCGGGGGAGGGCATCAGCGTCGGCTATCTCGAGCAGGAGCCGCAGCTCGATCCCTCCAAGACGGTGAAGGAGAACGTCATGGAGGGTGCCCGCGAGGTCGCCGACATGATGGAGCGCTTCAACCGGATCGGCGCGCTGATGGCCGATCCTCCCGAGGACGCCGATTTCGACGCGCTGATGACCGAGATGGGCGAGCTCCAGGAGAAGATCGACGCGGTCGACGGCTGGACGCTCGACAACCAGCTCGAGATCGCGATGGACGCGCTGCGCTGCCCGCCGGGCGATGCGGAGGTGACCAACCTCTCCGGCGGCGAGAAGCGCCGCGTCGCGCTGACCCGGCTGCTGCTCGCCAAGCCCGACATATTGCTGCTCGACGAGCCGACCAACCATCTCGATGCCGAGAGCGTCCAGTGGCTCGAGAGGCATCTGGTCGACTATGCCGGCAACGTCATCCTCGTCACGCACGACCGCTACTTCCTCGACAATGTGGTCAACTGGATCCTCGAGCTCGATCGGGCGCGCTACTTCGTCTACGAAGGAAACTACTCCACTTATTTGGAAAAGAAGGCGAAACGCCTCGAGCAGGAGGAGCGCGAGGAAGCCGGGCGGCAGAAGGCGATCCAGGACGAGCTGGAGTGGATCCGGCGCTCGCCCAAGGCCCGCCAGGCCAAGTCCAAGGCCCGGATCCGCGCCTTCGACGAGCTGGTCGAGGCGCAGGAGAACCGCACGCCGGGCAAGGCCCAGATCCTGATCCAGGTGCCCGAGCGGCTCGGCGGAAAGGTGATCGAGGCCGAAGGGCTGACCAAGGCCTATGGCGACAAGCTGCTGTTCGAGGACCTGAGCTTCTCATTGCCGCCCGGCGGGATCGTCGGCGTGATCGGCCCCAACGGCGCCGGCAAGACGACCCTGTTCAGGCTGATCACCGGCCAGGAGCAGCCCGACACCGGGCGGCTCGAGATCGGCGACACCGTGCATCTCGGCTACGTCGACCAGAGCCGCGACGCGCTCGACCCGAAGAAGACGGTCTGGGAGGAGATTTCCGACGGCCTCGACGTCTTCAGGCTCGGCAAGCACGAGGTCGGCACGCGCGCCTATGTCGGCGCCTTCAACTTCCGCGGCCCCGACCAGCAGAAGAAGGTCGGGCAGCTCTCCGGCGGCGAGCGCAACCGGGTCCACATGGCCAAGATGCTGAAGGAGGGCGGCAACGTCCTGCTGCTCGACGAGCCGACCAACGACCTCGACGTCGAGACGCTGCGCGCGCTCGAGGAGGCGCTGGAGAATTTCGCCGGCTGCGCGGTGATCATCAGCCACGACCGCTTCTTTCTCGACCGGCTCGCCACCCACATCCTCGCCTTCGAGGGCGACAGCCAGGTCGAATGGTTCGAAGGCAATTTCGAAGCCTACGAGGAAGACAAGCTGCGGCGGCTGGGCCCGGAAGCGGACCGGCCGCACCGGATGACGTACCGGAAGCTGACGCGATGAGCTACGAAACCGCTTCAGTGGACCCGCTTGACGAAGATCTGGCCGCCTTCGCGGCGTTCGATGGCGAAATTGGGGAGGGCCTCGATCAGCTCGCCCAAGCTCGCGTAGCCGTAGCTGCGCGCGTCGAACGAGGAGCGGTTGCCCGCCCGCTGACCCACTTCGGATAGGCTCGCCCAGCCTTTGTCGTCGCGCTTGGAGGCGCGGAAGGCGGCGCCGAGCAGCTTGACCAGCTCCTCCTCGACCTGCCGCCGCGAGCCCGGGGCCTTGCCGCGCGGGGCGCCCTCTTCCTCCTCCTCGGCGAGCGCGGCGATGTCGATGAAGCGGCTGCACGCCTGCTGGAACGGCATCGGCGTGCGCGCCGTGCCGAAGCCGTAGACCGGCACCCCGTCCTGGCGGATGCGCATCGCCAGCGGCATGAAGTCGCAGTCGCTCGACATGATGCCGAAGCCGTCGATCCGGCCGCTGTAGAGCAGGTCCATCGCATCGATGGTCATGCGCATGTCGGTCGCGTTCTTGCCTCTGGCGACGTCGAACTGCTGATGCGGCTCGATCGCCTGCAGGTGGGTCATCTTCGCCCATCCCTTGAGCTCGGACTTGCTCCAGTTGCCGTAGGCGCGGCGCACGTTGACGGTGCCGAGCTCGGCAAGCACCGTCAGCACCGCGTCGAGATGCTCGGGCGAGGCATTGTCGGCGTCGATCAGCAGAGCGACGTTGCCGGTGCGGGTGCGGTCCTCGTCGGGCATCAGCCCCTGTAACGCAGTCTCGGGAGGAGGTGAACCGGGCCTCTGCTGCGCTCGGCCCACTCCACTCGCAGCGGCCGCAAGACTGCCTCCTCCCCAGTGGTGAGAGGGTTCTTTTCCGCCGCTGCGATTGATGTCGATTCAGCCTAGATGGGGCGGGCGAGCGCCTCGGCCCTGGCTTGATACTCCTCGGCCATGCGCGACAGCGTCTCGATAGTGGTCGCGTCGCCAAGCGTCTTGGCGAGGCGGCGGCAGCGCGCCGCCTGCGCGCTCAGATAATCGGCCTGCTTGCGGTCGCTGATGTCGACCAGCAGGTTGACCGCGCCCGAGAAATTCCCCTGCTCGTCGAACAGCGGCGTGGGGTAGGGGCGGAACTGAAGGCGCGTCCCGTCGGGTCGTTCGGCGACCGCCTCGACGCCGCGCACCGGACGACGTTCGCGGATCGCCACCGCCATCGGGCACTGGTCGTGGGGCAGGAACTCGCCGTCATCGGTGTAGAGCTTCCAGGTGACGCACCACCTGTCCTCGCCGACGACCGGCGTCCGCCCGGCGAAGGTGACGCAAGCCTGGTTGAAATAGGTGACGCGGCCTTGCGCGTCGGTGACGTAGATCGGCGCCGAAAGGCGGTCGAGCACCTCCAGGCCGCTGTCGCCCCGTGTCCTTGCGGCCTCCACGGCCATGTCGATCATTTGTTCGTGGCCGGGAGTGGCTGCGGTCATGGTCGGAATGAGCGCCTGTCTCGGTGCAGTTGCTATCAGGGGTCCGGACTAACGCAGATCAAGCGGCTCAGTTCCGCCGTTCCATAATTTGTTCCAGTTCGCCTGTGCCGCCGCGCGGGCGCCGAATCCCGCTTTGGGACAGCCGGCACGCCGGGTCTTGCCAACGAATGTTGTGCTGCCGAAACTTCCCTGCGCCGCGCCCGTTTGAGGTGCGACGGAACCGAACAGAGGGAGACGGCGACATGGCGAGACGGCTCGTTCTCGCGTGCGCGGCCGCCGCGGCGCTCGCGGGCTGCGCGACCTACGACCGCGGTGACCGCGGCTATCGCTACGAGGGCGACGCATGGGCGACGCGGCACGGCGGCGGCCCGTTCACCGGCCCGGGCGCGGCGCTGCTCGATCCCTGGCTCGCCGAGACGCGGGAAGGCCAGGCAATCGTCCGCATGGGCTGGCGCGGCGCGCGCGACGGCTGGATAGATCCGCAGACGGCGCATCGCGCCAACATCTGGTTCCGCCGCTACGCAGACGTGGACCGCGACCTCTGCCTCACCGACGCCGAAATCCGCACCGCGCTGGTCACCGGCGCCCACGGCGACCGCTTCGCGCGCCGCTAGGGATAGTCGATCGCGACGATCTCATAGTCCCGCTCGCCGGCGGGAAGGACAACGCGCCGGCTATCGCCGACGGCGGCGCCGCGGATCGCGCGCGCCAGCGGCGAGCGCCAGCTGATCCGGCCCGTCCCGGCGTCTGCCTCGTCCTCGCCGACCAGCGTCACCACCCGCTCGGCATCGTCCGGGTCGACGAGGGTGACGGTCGCGCCGAACCAGACGCGGCTGCGGTCGGGCTGGGCGGCGGGATCGGTGACCTTGGCGCTGGCCATCCGCTTGGACAGCCAATCGATCCGCCGGTCGATCTCGCGCAGGCGCTTGCGGCCGTAGAGATAGTCGCCGTTCTCGGACCGGTCGCCGTTGGCCGCGGCCCAGGCCACGGTCTCGACCAGCTTGGGCCGTTCGACCGCGAACAGAGCTTCATATTCCTCGCGCAGCCGGCGATAGCCTGCCGGCGTGATCGGATTGCCGCGCTCGACCATCGCCGCCTCGGGAGGAGCCGTCAGGCCGCGCGCCCGGAGCGCCCGAGGTACCAGGAGAGGCGGTAGCGCTCGGGGCTGACGGCGCGGCCGGGGTTCAACAGGTCGTAGACCACCGCATTCTCCAGCACGCGCTGGACGTAGTTGCGCGTCTCGGTGAAGGGGATGGCCTCGATCCACTAGACCACGTCGACGTGCGGAAGCCGCGGATCGCCGTTGGCGTTGATCCAGCGCCGGACGTTGCCGGGCCCGGCGTTGTAGCTCGCCACCGCCAGCACGTGGTTGCCGCCCCACTGGTCGAGCAGGTTGGCGAAATAGGTCGAGCCGAGCATCACGTTGTAGTCGGGGTCGCTGGTCAGCCGAGCGAGCTCGTAGGGCAGGCCGAGCCGCGAGGCCGTCTCG
>JALYHK010000132.1 GCA_030776605.1 Pseudomonadota bacterium | reverse complement strand
GCTCTGGGGCGGGATGCTCGCGATCGGCTATGTCTTCGTGCAGTCGGTCCAGCAGTGGATGGCGCTGCCGCAGGTGTCGCCGGCGGTCGGCTGGCCGGCCTTCCTGCTCCTGCTGCTGCTCTATTATGCCGCCAACTACATGCTGCTCGGCGCGCTGTTCCTCGGCATCGGCGGCCAGGCGAGCAACATCCGCGAGATCCAGACGCTGTCGATGCCGGTCACTTTCCTGCAGCTGATGGTGCTGCTCCTGGCGATGAACGCGGTCGGGCAGAGCGGCGGCCTGTGGATGTGGGTCGCCTTCCTCTTCCCGTTCAGCTCGCCCCTCTCGATGGTCGCGCTCGCCGCCCAGTCCGAGACGCTCTGGCCGCACCTGCTCGCGCTCGTGTGGCAGGCGATGTGGGTGGTGATCATCATCCGCCTCTCCTCGCGCCTGTTCCGCCGCACCGTGCTGAAATCGGGCGCGCGCCAGTCCTTCTGGCAGGAGCTCAAGGCCTGGGGACGCTAGGCGCCAGGCTCAGCCGGCGGGGGCGGGGCCGATCTGCTGCCAGAGCTCGATCTTGATGCCGTCGCAGTCGACGATCCAGGCGAAGCGGCCATAGTCCTCGTCCTGCCGGCCGAGCACCGCCACGCCCTTGGCCTCGAGCGCCGCCAGCATGGCGTCGAGGTCGTCGACCCTGAGGTTGATCATGAAGGCGGCGGCCGAGGGGTCGAAATAATCGCTGCTGTCGGCGAAGGGGGAGAGCAGGCTGTAGGCCTCGCCGCTGCCGTCCTCCGACCAGCGGAAATGGGCGCCCCACTCGCCGCCGATGCCGAGCATCTCCCGGTACCAGGCGCGGGTCCGCTCAGGATCCTCCACCTTGTAGAAGACGCCGCCGAGGCCGGTCACTTTCGCCATCTGTCCTCTTCCTCCTCGCCGGCGCCGCCGCCGTCGAGGCGCGCGACATAGATGTCCGTCTCGCCGACGCCCTTCAGCTCCTCGCGCCGGCCCTCGAAGTCGAGCATCGTGCGGGCCTGGAAATAGGTCGCCTCCGAGACGGCGACGCCGTTCGCCGGCGCCGCGCCCTGGAGGCGGCTGGCGAGGTTCATCGTGTCGCCCCAATAATCGTAGGCGAGGCGGGTCGAGCCGATCACGCCGCCGACCACGGGGCCGGTGTGGATTCCGATCCGCACCTTGAGGTCGAGCCCGGTCTCCCTCGCCATCGCCTCGACCTCGCCGACCAGGTCGCGGGCGAAGGCGACCGCGACGCGGCTGTCGCACCCCTGCGAGGCCATGCCGCCGCAGACCGCGAGATAGGCGTCGCCGATCGTCTTCACCTTCTCCATGCCGTGGCGCTCGGCGCAGCGGTCCGCGGCCGAGAAGAAGTCGTTGAGCAGCCGCACCAGGTGCCCCGGCGAGAGCCGTTTCGACAGGCTCGAGAAGCCGACCAGGTCGGCGAAGACCGCCGACAGGTCGGAAAAGGAATCGGCGACCGCGCTCCCCGCCTTCAGCCGCGACACCACCGCTTTGGGCAGCACGTTGTAGAGCAGCTCCTCGGTCTTCTCTCGCTCGGCGGCGAGCGCGCGGGTGGCGGCGAAGACGCTGCGGGCGCGCCGGTCGGTGTCCCAGTTGAAGTAGAGCGCGAAGACGAAGAAGGTGCTGAAGTTGGTCAGCGTGTAGATGCGCGAGATCGGGGAGAAGGGCTCGAGGTGGAGCCAGGCCGCGAAGATCGCGAGCACCGCCAGGGCCCAGAGGAAGAAATAGCGCACCGTGCCGGCGAAGCCGATGCTGGCGAAGACGACGAGGATGCCCATCTGCACCAGCGCCATGGCGTGCGGCGGAAAGCCGGTGATCGCCGCCTGGTCCGCGAGGGCCAGGGTCAGCGCCTTCATCGCCGCCGCGAGCACCACGAACATCGGCAGGTCGATCCAGGGATGGTCGAGGTAGAATTGGGTCCGCGACAGGAAGAAGAGCGTGAGCATGCTGGCGATCAGCGCCGTCGCGGCGGCGGTGTAGGCGATCACCCCCTCGCGCGGGAAATGCATCGGGTTGAGCACGATGTAGGCGAGGAGGGTGACGACGGCGATGACGATCAAGGAGCGGATCGCCGTCCCCCGCGCCGTCCGCTCCGCGCGGACATAGGCCCGCTCCGTCTCCGGATCCTCGAAGCGCTGCAGCACGACGCCCATCACGGCCCCCGCGGGTGGTGCGGAGGCGGAGGGTAGGGAGTGACGCGGCGCGAGTCCACGCCCGCCGCTCGGCGCCTCGACGGCTGCTCAGGACGAAGCGGCCGGCGCGCCCGGTCTCGTCAGTGGACGAAGCGCGCGACCACGTCGCGGTAGCTTCTGCTCACCTTCACTTGGCTGCCGCTCTCGAGCACCAGGAAGCATTCGCCGTTGGTGTGGGGCTTCACCTGCCGCACCTGGTCGAGGTTGACGATGCAGCTGCGGTGGACGCGCTGGAAGCGGCGCGGGTCGAGGCGTTTTTCGAGGTCCTTCATCGTCTCGCGCAGGATCAGCGTGTTGTCGCCGGTGTAGATGCACATATAGTCGCCGGCGGCGTCGATTTTCTCGATCGAATCGACGTCGACCCGGAAGATCTGGCCGCGGTCCTTGATGTTGATCAGTTTCTCGTAGCGGTTGGCCGAGGGCGCGTCGTCGGCGCTTGCCGCCTCGACGCTCTCGACCGCCTCGGGCGCGACTTCGGCGAGCACCTCCTTGAGCTTGCCCGCCTCCTCGGCGCTGCGCTTCTCCGCGAGCCGCTGGCGCACCCGGTCGAGCGTGTCGGCGAGCCGCTCCTCCTCGACGGGCTTCATCAGATAATCGACCGCCTGCGCCTCGAACGCGCGGATGGCGTGGTCGGTGTAGGCGGTGACGAAGACGAACAGGGGCGGCTCGATCTCCATCAGCCCCTGGATCACCGAGAAGCCGTCGAAACCCGGCATCTGGATGTCGAGGAAGACCAGGTCCGGCTTATGGGTCTTGATCGCGCGGATCGCCTCCCGTCCGTTGGAGCAGGTTTCGATCACGTCGACGTCCTCGTGCTTCTCGAGCCGCAGCTGCAGGCCCTGGATGGCCAGAGGTTCGTCGTCCACGACGATCGTGCGGATGGTCATTTCGGCTCCTTGGCTTCGATCTGGTAGGGGATCTCGATAATAACGCGGAAGCCGCCCTGAATGTCCGAGTGGGTGTCGAAGCGGTGGTTGTCGCCATAGGCCTGGGCGAGGCGGTCGCGGATGTTGGCGAGCCCGACTCCGGTCGACTGCTGGGCTCGAACCCAATGGTCCTGCGCGCCCGGGCCGGTGTCGGAGACGGTGATGACGACGCGGTCGACGTTGAGGTGCGCCTCGATCGAAATGTCGGCCCCCTCCTCCTGCGGCGTCACTGCATATTTGATCGCATTCTCGACCAGAGGCTGGAGCAGCAGCGACGGGATCAGCGCGCGCTCGACCTGCCGGTCAATGTGGAAGTGGGGCCGCAGCCGGTCCTCGAACCGCATCTTCTCGATCTCTAGGTAGAGCTTCAGCGTCTCGATCTCCTGGGCGATGGTGACCATGCCGGTCGGCTCGTTTACCAGGGTGTAGCGCAGGAACGAGGAGAGGCGGGAGAGCATCGCGTTCGCCCGGTCGGTCTGCTTCAGCAGCACCAGCGTCGAGATCGAGTTCAGCGTGTTGAACAGGAAGTGCGGGTTGAGCTGGTAGCGCAGCATCGCCAGCTGCGCCGAGCTCGCCTGATGCTCGAGCCGGAGCAGCCGGTCGGTCTGCTGCTCCAGCATGAGATAGTAATTGATGCTGTAGTAGAGCGCCGACCAGGCGACCAGCAATGTGAAGGTCAGCAGGATCGCACCGAAGAAGCGGATCCCCTCGGGGCGGCTGCCGGGTTGGAGGAAGGTGGCGTGGCTCCAGGTCTCGATCGCCGAGAAGGCGGCGGCGGCGATGATCACGATCACCACCGAAACCGCCCAGGTGACGATCGGGCGCAGCCGGATCAGCCGCCGGTAGGCCGCCGCCATCAATAGGGTAATGGAATAGCCCGTGGCGGTGAGCAGCGCGGTGTGGAGGACGAAGCTCCAGCCCATCGCATTGGCGATGCCGGAGAGGGTGCGAAGGATGAAATAGCCCCCCCAGCCCGCCGACTGCAGGATCCAGAAAGCCCGGTTCTTGTCCTGGAAGAACGGCTGCTGCTGGAGCCTCAGCGGGTCCCAGCCGCGGTCCGCCTCCTGCGGCACGGGCGCGGCCGCGATCTGGACTGCGCTATTCGCCACGTCTCTCCTCGATTGCGGCGCCCGCTCTAGCCGGAACGACGAGCATCGACCAGTCGCCGCTTTCGGCGACATGAGCGGCGACCGCCGCCCGCACGTCCTCGGCCGTCATCGCGCGATAGTCGGCAAGATAGGTGCGCGTCTCGTCGATTGCAGCAGGGCGCGTCGCCCAGTCCTCCATCGCCGAAAGCCAATAGGCGTTGGTAGCGAGCCGCCGCTCGATCCCGCTCAGCACCGGGTTCTGGGCGCGCGCGAACTCGTCGGGGGCGGCGGGAGCGGCGGCCATGTCGGCGAGGATCTCGCGGGCGGCGCGGAAGAAGGCGGCGGCATTTTCGGGCCGGACCTCCGCGGCGGCGTAGAACACGCCCCAGTCCGGGAAGGTTTCGGAGCTGGTGTGGATCGCGCCGGGCGAATAGCTCGCGCCCTCCGCTTCGCGGAAGCGGTCGAACAGCCGCACTCGGAAGATGTTGGCGGCGAGCGCCAGCGCGCGCCGCTCGCGCAGCCGCTCGGTGCCGCCGAAGGTCGACCAGCCGATCATCGCCCAGGCCTGATCGGGCGCGCCCTCGTGGCTGAAGGCGCGCGGCTGCGGACCGGGGTCGGGCGGGCGGACCACGAG
>JALYHK010000131.1 GCA_030776605.1 Pseudomonadota bacterium | reverse complement strand
GGTGAGGACCGGGCCGCTCCGGGCGTTGCGGAACGTTTGCCCGCTCATGAGCGCTCGCCCGGTCCCGGATCCCCGCCGCCGGGCCGGTTCGGGGCGGGGTCGGGAATGTGGAGAGCGAGCCGCGCTTCGGCCGCTTGTGCGGCGGCTTCCACGCCCGCGGGGGCGCCGCTCTGCGCCGCCTTGATGCTGTGGAGGCCGGCGAGCTCGTAATGGGCGAGGCGCGCTTTCGAGCTGGTCGCGGCGCGGGCCATGGCCGTCGCCGAGCGGCCGCGCTCGGTCCAATATTTCTGTTCCATGGGACACCTCTTTCGTCGGCAAGCGAGAGCGCGTTCGGTCTCCCTGTCACAGGGCGCTTGCTTTCGGGGCGCAGGTGATGATCTTCTATAGATGAACCGGGAGGAAATAGCGAGGATTTAATTCCATAGAATTTGCATCCGCTGCCCGCTCGCTTTGGCTTGTCTTCGTGATGTAGTCGCGGCGGCGGGTTCGATTTTCCGTCCGCTTATCCGACCGGGCAACAGACGGCGGCGGCGGTGAGCGATTACCGCGGGCGCCCCGCTGCGCGCGCTCGCACCGGCGTTCGGGAGCCGCTTTGCCGCCAACTTGGCGGCCTAGAAATCGCCGGAGCCGCCGGGTCAGCGGAGGCGCCTTGCCGCCACCGCGGCGCGGGTTTACTCTCGGCAGCGCGAAAGGCTGGCGCGATGAACCCTGTCCCTCTCCTTGCCGCCCTTGTGGGGCTGTCCGGGCAGCTGCAGCCACCGCTCGTGCCGGAGGGCATCTACTCCGAGGCAGAGGGCCCGACCGAAATCTGCGGGATCACGGCCCTGGAGGCGACCGACTTCATCCGTCAGGTCCGCGCTTCCCCCCACTTCGTTCGAGCGGCGGTCACGGATCGATTCGAGCTGTACGTCTCCGAGCAGCGGATGGAGCAATGGGCGATCACCCGCGAGGGCGAACCGGCGCACCCGGCGGTCACCTGCCGCCATGTCTGGCAGGACGCAAGCGGCAGCTGGCTGTTGTCGAGGCAGATGCGCTGCGATGCCTCGCGCGAGGCCTGCGACCGGCTGTTCCTCGAATTCCGGCAGCTCGACGAGGAAATGAGCCGGTCGCTTCAGGAGTGACCCGCCGCCATAGCGGACCTGCAGACGACGGCCGAGCCGCGGCCGCTGGGCCTCGTCCTGCTGGTGGCGATCCTCGCGCTTCCGTTCCTGTTCGTGTGGCTGCTCCTACGCCGCGGCTATTCCCGCGACCTGAGGATCGGCGCCTTCCTCTACGCCTTCGCGCTTCCGGTGCTTGTCCTGCTCCTGCTCCCGGTGGAAGAGATAGCGGGCGGTTAGTTCGCGCTCACGCAAGCGAGGGAGGGACATTTGAGCCCCCTGCTCGGCCGCAACGCCCTCACGTTGCCCGCGATCACCTCGTTCAGCGCCGAGTTTGCGCACCTTCCCCTGCCCACAAGGGGCGGGAATGCATACTATGCGTCTACATCCTATAAGGTGCATGCCTTACGCAGCGGGCGGCCCCACACGAGTAGGTCTCGGCCGGACTGGAAAGCTGAACTGCTCAAGGGGAAATCCCTTGGGGCTGTTCGGAATGAGAATTTCGATGCCCCCATGCCTCTCTACGAGATGGATATGCCAGTAAGCACCTTGCTCGCGTTGCGTCTGGTGAAGCTTCGGGAGAAGCGGCAGAAGAGCGGCTCGAGGGATGGCGAAAGCTCGATCCAGGTCCATGCACCCCAAGGCGAAGTAAGCGCGAGATCCGTCAGCTAGGAAAGCATCCCACTGCGGATGATAGGCATACCAATAGGGGTTCTGATTCTTACCTTCATACCGCTTGGAGATTGAGCACACTGCCCGCACGTCGCGGTCAGCACTCCAGTATTGCGCTCGACTCTTCTGCAGAAGGTGAACCCCTTCGCGTCTAGCCAGTGAATCAATAATGTCCAGCCGCTTCGCCTGCAACACTGCGCTGTCGGTGAACTGATAAGAAGCTCGCGCTGCCCCATCCCCTTCGGAAGTGCCGCCAAGCGAAGCCGGGTCGGCTTCGGCCTGTTCACCCGCGGGTGCAACCTCGACGTCGGTTGCGGCCGTGAAAACAACGTCCACCATGCGATCGAGCCGCGTGTATTCCACGGGAGCAAAGAGGCTGCGCACCTTCATCCCAGTGTCAATGTCATTCGAATTCTCTTTGACTTGTAAGAGCTTGAGTAGAGCTTCTGCGCTGATGAGCCGTACATCCCACGCGTGTCGCGACCCACGAATCTGCGCCTCGAGCTCACCGGTGTCCTGCCGACCGACTACGATCAGAATTGAGGAGTTCTGGCTGATCTCGCCCTTGGAAATCAGCTTGTCTCGATAGCCAGCGATAACGTCGAGCGAGATTCGGTACGCATCCGTCGTTTTGACCTCCACAACGAGGTGCGCGCCTTCTGGAGATTTCCAAAGGCCATCGTAGCCGACGTGGGAGGGGGTGCCCTGATAGCGGCCGTTGGAGACGTCGTAGTCCAGCCGGCGTCCGATTTCGTTGACCAGATCCTGCAAAACGATGCCGCCGACCTTGAAGGCAGTGGACAAACAATAGTCGACATACCTGCTGAGAGAATGGCTTGGAATCTGCGCCAAGTAGGTTCTCAGCTCGTTTGAGCAGGTCGAACCATCGCGCAGATTGCCATCGCCCGCAGCAGAGACGATCTGTTCGATTGTCATCTGCCCAACTGCGTCGGGATTCGACTCCCACAAGGATATCAGCGGCATTGTATCAGCCTAGATCGAATTGCGTTTCGCCACCAGTCCCCGGGGGAGACGATTCTGCCTCGGCGCAAATCCCCGCTCCGGCTGCATCGCCTTCACCGCTTGCCTTGGGGTGTGGCCATCGAGGGAGCTGCGCTATGCCCCGGGGACAGCGGCGGGACGCCGGGTTCTCACCCTGCCGCTGCGCGGCTGTCCCTCTTCCCCAAGGGAAGAGGGGAAAGAGTCAGGCCGCGCTCCTCGTCTCCTCGTCCGCGGGCGCGGGGCGCTTCTCGAACACCTCGTCGACCAGGCCGAAGGTCTTCGCTTCCTCGGCCGAGAAGAACTTGTCGCGCTCGACCGCCTTCTCGATCTCCTCGAGCGGCTGGCCGGTATATTGCGCCATCAGCTCGTTCATCCGGTGGCGGATGCGCAGGATCTCCTTGGCCTGGATCTCGATGTCCGAGGCCATGCCCTGGGCGCCGCCGGAGGGCTGGTGGATCATGATCCGGGCGTTGGTGAGCGCGACCCGCATGCCGGGCTCGCCGGCGCCCAAGAGGAAGGCGCCCATCGAGGCGGCCTGGCCGATGCAGACCGTGCCGACGCGCGGGCGGATGTACTGCATGGTGTCGTGGATCGCCATTCCCGCCGTCACCACCCCGCCCGGCGAGTTGATGTACATGTAGATGTCCTTCTTCGGATTCTCACTCTCGAGGTAGAGGAGCTGGGCGGTGACCAGGGTCGCCATATGGTCCTCGACCGGCCCGGTGACGAACACGATCCGCTCGCGCAGCAGCCGCGAATAGATGTCGAAGCTGCGCTCGCCGCGGTTCGACTGCTCAATGACGATCGGGACGAGGCCGGAGAGGATGTCGGCATTGTCGGGCATAAGGCGTCCTCGTGTGAAGCGGGTGGCTGAGAGGCGTACATGGGGCGGATGGGGGCCGCGGTTCAAGTCTCGTCTCGGCCCCGCCGCCCAGGGCGCCGCGTCGGCCCGGCCGCTCGCGCCGCCGCCGCCGAAAGCCCTTCCCCGCGCCCGCCGCGCTAGAAGATGAGCTTCAGCACCCCGGTGATGACCAGCAGCCCGACGATGAAGACGATCGCGACCGCCCATCCGATGATCTTGACCAACGCCTTTCTCCTCTCCCGCGGCCAACGCGCCGCAGCGCCGCCGGTTCTGCAGACACAAGGAACCTGTCGACGGAGCCGCTCGCCGCGAGTGCCGGCGCTGTACGCCGGCGCACGGAGCCGCTAAGGTGCGGGATCAACCGGATTGAGTCGACGGCTCGAAAGGAAGCGGGTCGCCCCCTCACCTCAGGGAGGCCACATTGCATCGCTTCTATTTCAACATCGAGGACGGCGCGTCCCTGGCGGACACGGAGGGGGCCGAGCTGCCCGATGTGCAGGCCGCCCGCCTTGAGGCCGTCCGCCTCACCGGCCAGATACTGAAGGATCAGCCGGAGCTCTTATGGGAACGCCGCGACTTCGAGATGCACGTGACGAACGAGGAACGGCTCGTTCTTTTCACCATCCAAGTGCTCGCGACCGACGCACCGGTGCTCCAAATCGAAGTGATTCCGCAGACTCCTGCTTAACGGTTGCGGCCTCCTCGCGGCCGCCGTCACCCTCTCCCCCCGCTCACGCGCAGCACGAAGGCGGGGCCGGCGCTGCGCCGGCCCCGGCCTCGACTCAACAAAAGCGGCTCAGCGCCCGCCGTCGGGGTCGCGGTCGCCGACGTCGACGTCGAGATTGCCCTTGTTGTTGATTCCGATATCGACGTCCGGCAGGTCGATCGCCGCGCCGCGCTCGTCGATGCGCATCCGCGTGCCGTCCGGGTCGACCCGGTAGCGCACCCCGTTCTCGACGACGATGCGGCTGTCGGTCGATTCGAGCCTCACGCGCGTCCCGTCGGGATCGACGCGATAGGTGACGCCATTCTCTTCAACGATGCGGGCGCCCTGCGGGAAGCTCGAGCCGGCGCTCGCGCCGGTGGCGCCGCCGGCCGCGGCATTGCCGTCGGTGCCGGCGGTGGCGGCATTGACCTCGCCCGCGCCGTTCGCCGCCCTGTTGCCGCCGTCGTCGCTGCAGGCGGCGAGGCCGAGCGGAGCCGCGGCGAGCGCGGCCGTGAGAAGAA
>JALYHK010000130.1 GCA_030776605.1 Pseudomonadota bacterium | reverse complement strand
TTTTCTAATGTCTAACCACGCACCGTTAGCCGGTGCTGGGACCCTCTGTGGCGGGTAGTTTGACTGGGGCGGTCGCCTCCTAAAGAGTAACGGAGGCGCGCGATGGTGGGCTCAGGACGGTCGGAAACCGTCTGTTAGAGTGCAATGGCATAAGCCCGCCTGACTGCGAGACTGACAAGTCGAGCAGAGACGAAAGTCGGTCATAGTGATCCGGTGGTCCCTCGTGGAAGGGCCATCGCTCAACGGATAAAAGGTACGCCGGGGATAACAGGCTGATAACCCCCAAGAGCTCATATCGACGGGGTTGTTTGGCACCTCGATGTCGGCTCATCACATCCTGGGGCTGGAGCAGGTCCCAAGGGTTTGGCTGTTCGCCAATTAAAGTGGTACGTGAGCTGGGTTCAGAACGTCGCGAGACAGTTTGGTCCCTATCTGCCGTGGGCGTCGATACTTGAGAGGAGTTGCCCCTAGTACGAGAGGACCGGGGTGAACATGCCTCTGGTGGACCTGTCGTGGCGCCAGCCGCGCAGCAGGGTAGCTATGCATGGACGGGATAACCGCTGAAAGCATCTAAGCGGGAAGCCTCCCTCAAGATAAGTTATCATCGAGCCGTGGAAGACCACCACGTCGATAGGCCGGATGTGGAAGTGCGGTAACGCATGGAGCTAACCGGTCCTAATTGCTCTTTTCGCGCTTGAGAGTCCCATCATCAACGACAGCTCTGGCTGTCCTCAGCAGATGATCGTGCACGATTTCTAGTCCCGCCGCCCGGGTTCGCATCGAAGCCATGCTTCGATGGGCGCCCGATGCGCAGGCCCCATAGCTTGGTGGCCATAGCGTCCGTGACCCACCCGATCCCATCCCGAACTCGGCCGTGAAACCGGACAGCGCCGATGGTACTGTTGCCTAAGCAACGGAAGAGTAGGTCGCCGCCAGGCTTTGCGGCCTGCGCAAGGCGGGAAGAACCCATTCACATGTCGCTGCCGCGACGCGGCAAGGCTTTGGCGCGGGGTGGAGCAGCCCGGTAGCTCGTCAGGCTCATAACCTGAAGGTCGCAGGTTCAAATCCTGCCCCCGCAACCAAACAAGGGCCTCGTCCTCCGGGACGGGGCCCTTGTTGGTTTTGGGCGGCTGTGGAGTTGAACCTCGTTCAGCCGGAGCCGCCGCAGGCGGCGGAGACGAGGCGGCCGCAAGGCCGCGGCAAATCTGCCCCCCCACCAACCAGCGCCTCGTCGGACGCCGCCCTTGTTGCGTTGGCACCGTCGTGGAGCTTGCCCCTTCGCCCGGTCTCCTTATGGTGCAGGGCGTGAAGAAGATCGAAGCCGTGATCAAGCCGTTCAAGCTCGATGAGGTGAAGGAGGCGCTGCACGATGTCGGCGTCTCCGGCATCACCGTCACCGAGGCCAAGGGCTTCGGCCGCCAGAAGGGCCATACCGAACTCTACCGCGGCGCCGAATATGTCGTCGATTTCCTCCCCAAGGTGAAGCTCGAGGTGGTGGTCGAGGACGGCCTTGCCGAGCGGGTGGTCGAGGCGATCGCCACTGCCGCGCGCACCGGCCGCATCGGCGACGGCAAGATCTTCGTGCTGCCGGTCGAGGAAGCAATGAGGATCCGCACCGGCGAGCGCGGCAGCGACGCGGTTTGACCCGGGCCTGTGCGGGCCGAGGATTGGGCGATGGACGAGGACGACCTTCGCGCCTCAATGCCCCCGGAGGAGCTGCGCGCGGCGATGCGCACGCTCGGCTACCGCACCCAGGGTGACCTCGCCAATGCCATCGGGGTCAGCCGCTCGGCCGTCAGCCTCTGGGTGGAAGGCAAGGTCGGGGTGCCGCGGCCGGTGGCGATGCTGCTCCGGATGCTGATCGCCGCGCAACGCCGCCGCTTCTGATCTTCTCCACGTGAAATATTCACCGGCGGCGCGGCCGCTCTGGACGGGGTGGCGCGGCCTCCCGAAAGTCCGCCCCATCCACCGGCGATTCTCTTGAAGGGCGGCAGACATGGCGAACGACGCGGGCAGCATTTTGAAGCGCATCAAGGACGAGGAGATCGAATGGGTCGACCTGCGCTTCACCGATCCGAGGGGCAAGTGGCAGCACCTCTCGATGGTCTCCTCGGTCGTCGACGAGGACCAGCTCACCGACGGCTTCATGTTCGACGGATCCTCGATCGCGGGCTGGAAGGCGATCAACGAAAGCGACATGATCCTGAAGCCGGATCTCGAGGCCGCCTATCTCGACCCGTTCAGCGCGACCTCGATGCTGATCCTGTTCTGCGACATCGTCGATCCGGGAACCGGCGAGCTCTACGCGCGCGACCCGCGCTCGACCGCCCGGCGCGCCGAGGCCTATCTCAAGGCCACCGGGATCGGCGACACCGTCTATGTCGGCCCCGAGGCCGAATTCTTCATGTTCGACGACGTCCGCTTCGAGGACGGCTACGCCTCCTCCTATTTCCAGATCGACGACGTCGAGCTGCCGACCAACAGCGCCACCAAATATGAAGGGGGCAACCTCGCCCACCGGCCGCGCGCCAAGGGCGGCTATTTCCCGGTCGCGCCGGTCGACAGCGCGATGGACGTGCGCGGCGAGATGGTCTCGACGATGATCGAGATGGGGCTGCCGATGGACAAGCACCATCACGAGGTCGCCGCGGCCCAGCACGAGCTCGGCCTCACCTACGGCTCGCTCACCCAGACCGCCGACCGGATGCAGATCTACAAATATGTCGTCCACATGGTCGCCCAGGCATACGGCAAGACCGCGACCTTCATGCCCAAGCCGATCAAGTCCGACAATGGGTCCGGCATGCACACCCACATGTCGCTGTGGGGCGGCGGCAAGCCGCTGTTCGCCGGCAACGGCTACGCCGGGCTCTCCGAGACGGCCCTCCACTTCATCGGCGGCGTGATCCGCCACGCCAAGGCGATCAACGCCTTCACCAACCCGACGACCAACAGCTACAAGCGCCTCGTCCCCGGCTTCGAGGCGCCGGTGCTGCTTGCCTATTCGAGCCGCAACCGCTCGGCCTCGTGCCGCATCCCCTACGGCGCCGGCGAGAAGGCCAAGCGCGTCGAATTCCGCTTCCCCGACGCGCTCGCCAATCCCTATCTCGCTTATTCGGCGCTGCTGATGGCGGGGCTCGACGGCATCCAGAACCGCATCCATCCCGGCGATCCGATGGACAAGAACCTCTACGACCTGCCGCCGGCGGAGATGGTCAACGTTCCAACGGTCTGCGGCTCGCTTCGCGAGGCGCTGATCGCGCTCGAGAACGACCGCGCCTTCCTCACCCGCGGCGACGTGTTCAGCGACGACCAGATCGACGCTTATGTCGAGCTCAAATGGGAAGAGCAGATGCGCTGGGAGACGACGCCGAGCCCGGTCGAATACGACATGTATTATTCGAGCTGATCGACATTCGCCGGCGCGCTCCTTATCGTCGGCTTCCGCTTCTGGGGGTAGCCGGATGAGCGCGCATCTGAAATCGCTGTGGCGGACGCTCCTCGCGCTCGGCGCGGCGCTGGCGCTCGCCGCCTGCGCCACGGCACCGGATGCCGCGGCTTACGACCTCGTGATCCGCGGCGGCACCGTCTACGACGGATCCGGGGGAGCGCCGTTCCGCGGCGACGTCGCGATCGAGGGTGATCGGATCGCCTATGTCGGGCCGCGCGCACCGGCGCGCGGGGCCCGCGAGATCGACGCCCGCGGCCTCGCCGTGGCTCCCGGCTTCATCAACATGCTTAGCTGGGCCACCGAATCGCTGATCGAGGACGGGCGCGGGCAGAGCGACATCCGCCAAGGCGTGACACTCCAGCTGTTCGGCGAAGGCTGGTCGATGGGCCCTATGACCGACGAGATGAAGCGCATCGAGGAATCGCGCCAGGGCAATATCCGCTACCCGATCAGCTGGACCACGCTGGGCGAATACCTCGAGTTCCTCGAGCGGCGCGGCGTCGCGCACAACGTCGCGAGCTTCGTTGGCGCGACCACGGTGCGGGTCCATGAGCTCGGCGAAGGGGACGTGGATCCCACGCCGGAGCAGCTTGGCCGGATGCGCGAGCTCGTCCGCCGCGCGATGGACGAAGGGGCGATGGGGGTCGGCAGCTCGCTGATCTACGCCCCGGCAAGCTTCGCCGAGACGGACGAGCTGGTCGCGCTGGTCGGCGAGGCCGCCCGTTGCGGCGGCATGTACGTCAGCCACATGCGCTCCGAAGGCGATCGCATCCTCGAGGCGCTCGACGAGCTTATCGAGATCGCCCGCCGCACCGGCGCCCCGGCCGAAATCTACCATCTCAAGCTCGCCGGCCGCGACAATTGGGGCCGCTATGACGAAGTAATCCGGCGGATCGAGGCGGCGCGCGCCGAGGGCCTGCGGATCACCGCCGACATGTACACCTACACCGCCGGCGCGACCGGCCTCGACGCGGCGATGCCGCTCTGGGTCCAGGCCGGCGGGCTCGAAGCCTGGATCGCGCGGCTGCGGGACCCGGCGGTGCGCGCCCGCGTCGCCGAGGAGATGAGCCGCCCGGGCGACGGCTGGGAGAATTTCTTCTATGGCGCCGGCCCCGAGCAGATGATCCTGGTCGAGTTCCGCAACCCCGCGCTCCGCGGCTACACCGGCAAGACCCTCGCGGAAGTCGCGGCGCTGCGCGGGACCAGCCCGCAGGAGACGGCGATGGACCTCGTCGTCGAGGACAACAGCCGCGTCGGCACCGTCTATTTCCTGATGTCTGAGGAGAACGTGCGGCGCCAGTTGCGGCTGCCGTGGATGAGCTTCGGTTCGGACGCGGCCAGCCTCGCGCCCGAAGGCGTGTTCCTCCAGTCCAATCCGCACCCGCGCGCCTACGGCAATTTCGCGCGGCTGCTCGGCCGCTACGTCCGCGACGAGCGCCTGATCCCGCT
>JALYHK010000129.1:3447-4914 GCA_030776605.1 Pseudomonadota bacterium | reverse complement strand
GACTACAACCAGCGCCACCGCGTCGAGCTCGACGCGGCGCGGCGAATCGCCGCCGCCCTCGGTGCCGAGCGCCACATCGTGCTGCCGCTCGACCTCTCCGCCTTCGGCGGGTCGGCGCTCACCGAGGACATCGCCGTGCCGAAGGAGGGCGTGGGGGACGAGATACCGGTCACCTACGTCCCGGCGCGCAACACCATCTTCCTCTCGCTCGCGCTCGGCTGGGCGGAGGCGGCGGGCGCGCGCGACCTGTTCATCGGCGTCAACGCGCTCGATTATTCGGGCTATCCCGACTGCCGCCCCGCCTTCATCGCCTGCTTCGATGAGCTGGCCGCGCTCGCCACCAAGGCGGGCGCCGCGGGCGAGCGGTTCGCGGTCCACGCCCCGCTCCTCGCGATGACCAAGGCCGATATCGCGCGCGAGGCGGCGCGGCTCGGGGTCGATCCGGCGATGAGCTGGTCCTGCTACGATCCGGCCGAGGGCGGCCGCCATTGCGGCCTGTGCGACAGTTGCCGGCTGCGCGCGAAGGGCTTCGCCGAGGCCGGGCTCCCCGATCCCACCTCCTATGCGGCCGCGCCATGAGCTACGCGGTCAAGGAGATATTCCTCACGCTCCAGGGCGAGGGCGTGCAGGCGGGGCGGCGCGCCGTCTTCCTGCGCTTCGCCGGCTGCAACCTCTGGAGCGGGCGCGAGCGCGACCGCGCCAACGCCGTCTGCACCTTCTGCGACACCGATTTCGTCGGCACCGACGGGGCCGAGGGGGGGCGCTACGAGGCGGACGCGCTGGCGGAGCGCGTGGCGAGGCTGTGGGGCGAGGCGGAGCGGCCGCTCGTCGTGATGACCGGCGGCGAACCGTTGCTGCAGGCCGATGCGCCGCTGATCGAGGCTCTCCACGCGCGCGGCTTCGAGGTCGCCGTCGAGACCAACGGCACCGTTGCGGCGCCGCCGGGGCTCGACTGGATCTGCGTCAGCCCGAAGGCAGGCGCGGAGGTGGTGCAGCGCTCAGGCGACGAGCTGAAGCTGGTCTGGCCGCAGCCCGGGATCGACCCCGCCCAATTCCTCGGCTGGGATTTCGACCATTTCCTGATCCAGCCGATGGATTGCGACGATCGCGAAGCCGCGCTCGCCGCCTCGATCGCCTATGTGATGCGCCACCCGCGCTGGCGGCTCGGCCTCCAGACGCACAAGCTGCTGGGGCTGCCTTAGCGCCGCGCCTGCCGGCAACGGCGCAGCTGACGCTCGCGGAGATTGGCGCAGGGGTCCGCCAGCGAGGGCAGCGGCAGAGGCCGGATCGAGAGCGGTGCCGCGGCGAAGCGCTCGCGCGCCGGCACCAGGCTGTTGCGCAGCTCGCGCATCCGCTCGCGCGCGAGCGCGTGGAGCTCGCCCTTCGGCCGGGTCAGCGCTTCCTTGGCGATGTTCGTGGCGGTCTGGCAGAAGCCCATCTGCGCCTGGAGCGTCGAGAAGTTGTTAT
>JALYHK010000129.1:0-3437 GCA_030776605.1 Pseudomonadota bacterium | reverse complement strand
TTTGCGTCGAATAGTCGTCGAACCGCCGCGGCCCCTGCGCCGCGCCGTGGATGCGGCGGAAGTAGCCGCCGAGGGTGGTATAGGCGGCGGCGAGCTCGCGCGAGTGGTGGGCGAGCAGAGCGTTGTAATTGTCGACGGCGCGCAGGTAGGGCGAGAACTGGCACTGGAGCGCGGCGACGTTGAGCCCGGCCCGCAGGTTCCAGAGCATGTGGGCGCGGTATTCGGCGGCGGTGGCGCCGGGGATCGGAATGCCGACCAGCGGGTCGTTGTTCTCGATCGGGCCCCGTCGGAAATCCGGGTCGTGGATGAAGAGCTGGCCCGCAGCCGGCTGCGCGAGCACCGCTGCCGCCATGATGGCCGCGGCGCTCCTGCGCCACAGGTTGGTCCGTCCGGTCATGCCACCCCTTCTCTGCGCCGCGCGCTGCACCCACCATTAACCAAGCGCGCCCGCCGCGCCAGTTTGCCTCCCGATTTTGGTCGCGCAGGCGGCACGGCTTACCGGCTAAGCCGCTGCCGGCCAACAAAAAGGCCGCCCCGGAGGGCGGCCCCGAGCGGCGCGGGTGCGCCGGATCAGCCGGATCACATGCCGTTGACGGTTCCGCCCGCCATGTTGCCGCCGATGTCGCCGCCGACGTCGGTCGGATCGCGATCGACCGGGGGCGGGGGCGGCGGAGGCGCCGTCGTCGTCGCGGGCGGTGCGGCGGTGTCGCCGGTGCCGTTGAGGCCGGACTCGCCGGTGTTGGTCATCGTCTCGAGCGCGGCGGGATCGGCGGTGTTGCCGAATGCGACGTTATCGAGAGCGTTGGCGGCCGCGTTGTTGGTCTCATCGCCGCCGCTGCAGGCCGAGAGCAGAAGCGCGCCCCCGAAAATCGCGGCGGCGCCGAGGCGTGTGCTGAGGTGGGCCATGGGGTTCCTTCCTTCGCTGTCGGCGCGCCGGAGTGCGCGCGGATCGCTGCTTCGTCGGCGCGCCCGGCCGTGCCTCGCCGCGCCGGCGGAAATGGAAAGGGCTGCCTGGTCGCCCAAGCAGCCCTTCCGTTCGGTTACGCCGTCGGCGCGCCCGTTACTGGACGTTGCTCTGGGCGTTCTCGATCGCCTCAGCGGCGTTGCTGATGGCGTTCTCGGCCTGGTTGAGGTCGCCAGTGACGTTGCCGCCCATGGTGTTCATGTCGCCGAAGCCGTTGTCCAGCGGAGCGTCGATGGTGGTGCCGAGGCCGTTGTCGACCGTGGTGTTGGCCGCATTGTTGGTCTCGTTGCCGCCGCAGGCCGCGACGAGGAGGGCCGCACCGGCAACCATCGACCCGGTCATAACTTTCGAAAGGATGTCACGCATTCTGAAAACTCCCTAGATTGATGATTTGGTTGGGGTGCCCCCTTTTTGCCCAAATCGGATCCCACACTATACGGAAAGGATGCGGCTCTCAAGCCTCCCCCGTTCCCCCCTCGAGAGAGAACAGAAAATCACCGAGCCTGCGCCTCAGTGCCAGGTCGAGACGTTCCTGCCCGTCGGGCACTCCCATCTCGTCGAGGCTGGTCACCGGGAGGTCGCCAATACCGCAAGGGATGATCCCTGAAAAGTGCGAAAGTTCGGGCGAGACGTTGACGGCGAACCCATGCATGGTGACCCAGCGGCGCAGGCGCACCCCGATCGCGCCGATCTTCGCCTCTACGCCGCCGCGCCTCACCCAGATGCCGATCCGCCCCGGCGCGGCATGGGCCTGGACCCCGAGCTCCCCGAGCGCCGCTATCACCCAGGCTTCGAGCGCGTGGACGTAGCGCCGCACGTCGCGGCCGCGCCCGGCGAGGTCCACCAAAACATAGCCGACCCGCTGCCCGGGCCCGTGGTAGGTGTAGCGGCCGCCGCGCCCCGCCTCGTAGACCGGAAAGCGCTGCGGATTGAACAGCTCGGCCGGATCGGCGCTGGTGCCGGCGGTGTAGAGCGGCGGATGCTCGAGCAGCCAGACCAGTTCGCGCGCCTCGCCGCCGCGGATCGCCTCGGCGCGCGCCTCCATCGCCGCCAGCGCTTCGGGATAGGCGCTGAGGCCGGGCGTCACCTGCCATTCGATGCGCTGTTCTTCGACCACCGCGCCCCCGCTTGGCCCTTCCCGGCGGCGCGGGCAAGGCCGCGTTGCGCCGCCAGCCGGCTTCGCGCATAAGCCGCTCGATCCAGCGGAGGCGATATGGCTCTTTCTCTCGGCGAGGCCTGGAACGAAACGGCTCAGTTCGTGAAGCGCGAGGCGGGGCTCCTGTTCCCGCTCGCCTTGCTGCTGATCGCGCTGCCTATCGCCATCGTCGGCGCGATATCGCCGCCGCAGCCGCCGCCGGGCCAACTGCCGCCGCTCGGGCTCTGGACGGCCCTCCTTCCGGTGGCCTTCCTGCTCGGCATGATCGGGAACATCGCGATCAGCTATCTCGCGCTGCGGCCGAACACCTCGGTCGGAGAGGCGCTCTCGCGCGGGCTGAAACGGCTGCTGCCGCTGGTCGGCGCCGTGCTGCTGCTGATGCTGGGGTTCCTGCTGCTCGCGGTCGTCCTCGCCACGATCGTCGCGGCCCTGGCCGGCGGCGTCGGCGGGCCGCAGCCGGGCCCCGGCGCTTCGGCCGCCATGGCGATCCTGTTCGTGATCATGCTGCCGATCATGGTCTATCTCGCCGCGCGCCTGCTGCTGACCACGGCGGTGGCCGCTGCCGAGGAGGCGGGGCCGATCGGGCTGATCAGGCGAAGCTGGCAGCTCACCGGCGGCCACGTCTGGACGGTCATCGGATTCATCCTGCTGATGGCCATTGCCGTGCTCGTCGTCATGCTCGCGGTGGGCCTGGTCGCCGGGAGCCTCATCGTCCTCCTCGCCGGCCAGCCCCAGCCGGGCAGCCTCAGCGCATTCCTGATGCTGCTCGTCAGCGCCGCCCTCAACACCGTCATCACCGTCTATGTCACCAGCATGGTGGCCCGCATCTACGCTCAGCTCGCCCGCGGCTCGACCAGCGGCACCTGAGGCGCGGCGTCGCGCGGGAGCAGGCCGGCGAGGCGGGGATCGGGGAAGCTCTCGAAGGCGCGCCGATACGGCCTGAAGCCGGCCTTGAGGTAGGCGGGGAGCGCGGCCGGATGATCGAGCGAGCAGGTGTTGACGTGAACCCGCCGCACCCCCGGCCGCCAGGCGAGCGCCAGCGTGCGGGCGAACAGCCACTTGCCGAGTCCCCGCCCCGCCAGCTCAGGGACCAGGCCGAGGAATCGGATCAGGCATTCGCTTTCGCCCGAGAAGTCGAGCTCGAGTATGCCGACCTCGATCCGCCGCCGGTCGACCACCGCATGGACCTCGCCCGCCGCCGCGCGCAGCGCCGCATCGTCCATCGCCAGGCGCGAATACCAGAGCCAGCGCCCGCCGACCCGCTCGAACAGCAGCCGGTACTTGGCCGGATCGACCTCCCGCCAACGGACGAGCTGC
>JALYHK010000128.1 GCA_030776605.1 Pseudomonadota bacterium | reverse complement strand
GTCCATGTCGACGTGACGATCGTGTGCGAGGCGCCACGCATCGGCCCCCATCGCGCCGCCATGCGCGAGCGCATCGCGGCTCTGTTGCGCCTGCCTTTGGAGGCGGTTAGCATCAAAGCGACGACCAGCGAACAGCTCGGCTTCACCGGCCGCCGCGAAGGCATCGCGGCGCAGGCGGTCGCGACGGTGCGGACCTTGGAGGACCTATGATCGACAAAGTCGCCGCGGCCGCCCTGCTTGTCGCGGCCCAGGGGTAGGCCGCGGACGAGTGCATCCCGCGCGCTGCGGCGGGCGAGATGGCGGTGGTGCTGGTGCCTTCGCTGATCGACGCGGTCGCCGCGCGCTGCGCCCCTCACCTCCCGGCGGCGGACTTCCTGCGCAGCGGCTCGCGCGCGATGGCCGAGCGGCTCCGGACCGAGACCGCCGCCTATCGCGACCGCGCCGTCTCGGCGATACTCGAGCTTTCCGGCCAGCCCGCCGAGCCGGCCGAGGGACAGGATCCGGGCGAGCTGATCGATGTGGTCACCGCGAGCTTCGTCGAGGCGCTCGATCCGGCGCATTGCCGCAGTGCCAGCGAGCTGTTCCAGGCCCTGTCGCCGCTGCCGGCGAGCAATTTGGGGCTGTTGTTCGGTGCGATCGCCGCCGCCGCCGCCGCGGCAGCGGGCGACGAGGCGCCGCCGATCTGCACGACGTGAGCGAGAGCCGCGACTTCTATCTGCCCGAAGCGCTCGTCGGGGCAGCGCGGCGGGTGATCGAGGCGAACCGGGCGGCGGGGCTGCGGGTGGCGGTGGCCGAAAGCTGCACCGGCGGCCTCGTCGCCGCCGCGCTTACCGAGATCGCCGGCTCCTCCGACGTGTTCGAGGGCGGGTTCGTCACCTACTCGAACCAATCCAAGATCGACCTGCTGGGCGTCAGCGGCGACCTGCTCGAGACCTTCGGCGCAGTTTCGGTCGCCGTCGCCTGGGCGATGGCGCAGGGGGCGCTGGCGCGCAGCGGCGCCGACACCAGCGTCGCGGTCACCGGCATCGCCGGGCCGGCCGGCGGGAGCGAGCTGAAGCCGGTCGGCACCGTCGTTTTCGCCCGCGCCCGGCGCGGCGAGGACCCGAAGCGGATCACCGCCGACCAGCGCGAATTCGGCGATCTCGGCCGGGGTGGCGTCCGGCTTCAGGCGGCGCTCTGCGCGCTCGACCTGTTGATGCCGGGCGAAGTATCGCCGTAGAGCTGGTGGGCGCGCGTCTCGAAGGCGCCGATCATCCGCCGCAGCGCCCGGTCGAACATCTGGCCAGCCAGCGCCTCGAAAATGCGCGAGCGGAAGGCGAAGTCGACGCAGAAGCGGACTTCCGTGCCCCCCTTCCCGTCCGGTGCGAACCTCCAGCTGTTATGGAGATATTTGAGCGGCCCTTCGATATAGTCGATCTCGATCTCGTGGGGGCGCCGCTTGCGCACGCGCGAGGTGAAGGTCTCCTTGAGCGCGCGGAAGCCGACGACGAGGTCGGCGATCATCTCGGTGTCGCTGTTGGAGCGCACACGGGTCGCCGCCACCCAGGGCAGGAACTCCTGGTAGCGTCCGACATCGGCGACGAGGTCGAAGAGCTGCTCGAGCGTGTAGGGAAGGTTGCGGGTCTCGGTATGTCGCGGCATCGGGCGGTCAACGCGCCGCGTCCAGCTTTGCTTCCCGCGCTGCCTTCATCTTCGCGAAGTCCTCGCCCGCGTGGTAGCTGGAGCGGGTGAGCGGGCTGGCGGCGACCAGCAGGAACCCCTTGGCGCGCGCGATCGCCGCATAAGCGGCGAACGCCTGCGGGGTCACGAACTCCTCAACCGCGGCATGGCGCGGCGTCGGCTGGAGATACTGGCCGATCGTGAGGAAATCGACGTCGGCGGAGCGCATGTCGTCCATCACCTGGTGGACCTCGAGCCGCTCCTCGCCGAGCCCCACCATCAGGCCCGACTTGGTGAAGATGGTCGGATCCTGCCGCTTGACGCTCTCGAGCAGGCGCAGCGAGGCATAATAGCGCGCGCCAGGGCGGATCGTCGGATAGAGGCGCGGCACCGTCTCGAGGTTGTGGTTGTAGACGTCCGGCCGCGCGGAAACGATCGCTTCGACAGCGGCTTGCGGCTTGTTCCTGAAATCGGGCGTGAGGATTTCGATGGTCGTCTGCGGCGTGTTCCGGCGCAACGCCTCGATCACCCTGACGAACTGGCGCGCGCCGCCGTCCGGCAGGTCGTCGCGGTCCACGGAGGTGACGACGATATGCTCAAGGCCGAGCTCGGCGGCGGCGGCGGCGACATGCTCGGGCTCGAGCGGGTCGACGGCCCGTGGCATGCCGGTCTTGACGTTGCAGAAGGCGCAGGCCCGCGTGCAGGTGTCGCCGAGGATCATCACCGTGGCGTGCTTCTTGGTCCAGCACTCGCCGATGTTCGGGCAGGCCGCCTCCTCGCACACGGTCGCGAGGCCCAGCGAGCGCATCAGCCTGCGAGTCTCGGCATAGCCGGGGCTGGTCGGCGCCTTGACCCGGATCCAGTCGGGCTTGCGCTGCCTCGGCGCGCGGAGAGGGGCGGCTTCGCTCATCGCCGGCGAGATAGCGAGGCGGGCGGCGACTTGCCACCCCTCCCCGCGCCTTTTAACGGCATCGGCCATGGCCGACTTCACCAGACTCATCGAGGGACACCGCCGCTTCCGCGAGACCGGCTGGAAGCGCGAGCGCGCGCGCTGGTCCGAGCTCGCCGAGGGCCAGAGCCCGAAGGTGATGGTGATCGCCTGCTCGGACAGCCGGGTCGATCCGGCGCAGATCTTCGACGCCAGTCCCGGCGAGATCTTCGTCGTGCGCAACGTCGCCAACCTCGTCCCGCCCTACGAGACGGGCGGCGGGCGCCACGGCGTCTCGGCGGCCCTCGAATTCGCGGTGACGCAGCTCGAGGTCGAGGAGGTGGTGGTGCTCGGCCACGGCCTCTGCGGCGGCTGCGCGGCGGCCCTCACCGGCCAATTCGACGAGGCGGAGCACGGCGAGGGCCATTTCATCGCCGACTGGATCGCGCTGCTCGAGGAGGCGCGGGACAAGGTCCGCGCCCGCTTTCCCGGCAGCCTCGGCCGCGCCGCCTTCCGCGAAATGGAGCTGGAGGGGGTGCGGGTCTCGCTCGGCAATCTGCGCACCTTCCCCTGGGTCACCGAGCGCGAGCGCGACGGCCGCCTCGCCCTGCACGGCGCCTTCTTCTCGATTGCCGAAGGCGTGCTCCATGTGCTGGATGAAGCAAGCGGGCGATTCGCGCCCGTCTGAGCGGGAGCGGTGGGCATGGAAACGGGCGTCATCGTCTCCCTCGCCGTCTATTTCGCCGCGATGCTCGGGATCGGCGTTTGGGCCTGGCGCAAGTCGACCGACGACATCTCCGGCTATCTCCTCGGCGGGCGCAGGCTGAGCCCGCAGGTGGCGGCGCTGTCGGCCGGCGCCTCGGACATGAGCGGCTGGCTGCTGCTCGGGCTGCCGGGCGCGGCCTATGTTTCCGGGCTCAGCGCCGGCTGGATCGCCATCGGCCTCTTCATCGGCGCCTTCGCCAACTATCTCGTCGTCGCGCCGCGCCTGCGGGTCCATACCGAACGCACCGGCGATGCGATCACCATTCCCGAATATTTCGAGAAAAGGTTCGCCGACGAGAGCCATGCGCTGCGGGTGATCGCCTCCATCGTCATCATCCTCTTCTTCACCCTCTACACCTCCTCGGGCCTGGTGGCCGGCGGCAAGCTGTTCCAGACCGCCTTCGGCGCCGACTATGCGCTCGGCCTGTGGCTGACCGCGGGGGTGGTGGTCGCCTACACCTTGTTCGGCGGCTTCCTTGCGGTCAGCCTCACCGACTTCGTCCAGGGGACGATCATGTTCGTCGCGCTGGTCGTCGTGCCGCTCGTCGCCTGGACGCAGATCGAGGGCGGCGTCGCGGCCCAGGTCGGCAGCGTCAACCCGGACGCCCTCGACCTCTTCGCCGGCACCACCGCGGTCGGCATCGTCTCGCTGATGGCTTGGGGCCTCGGCTATTTCGGCCAGCCGCACATCATCGTGCGGTTCATGGCGGTGCGCTCGGTCCGCGACGTGCCGGCGATGCGCGCCATCGGCCTGAGCTGGATGGCGGTGACGCTGCTCGGGGCGCTCGCCACCGGCTATGTCGGCCTCGCCTACGTCACCGCCCGCGGCGGAACGCTCGAGGACGCGGAGACCATCTTCATCCTGCTCGCCCAGCTCCTCTTCGACCCGCTCGTCACCGGTTTCCTGCTCGCCGCGCTGCTCGCCGCGATCATGAGCACCATCTCCTCGCAGCTGCTGGTCTCATCCTCCTCGCTGACGGAGGATTTCTACCGCATCTACCTGCGGCGCGATGCGAGCCAGAAGGAGCTGGTGACCGTCGGGCGGCTGTGCGTCCTGATCGTGTCGCTGGTCGCGACCGCGCTGGCCTACGACGAGGACAGCACGATCCTCACCCTCGTCGCCCATGCCTGGGCCGGCTTCGGCGCGGCGTTCGGGCCGATCGTCATCCTCTCGCTCACCTGGAAGCGCCTGACCCGCAACGGCGCGCTGGCGGGGATGATCGTCGGCGCGCTCACCGTCCTCCTCTGGATCCTGCCGCTGCTCCCCGACGGCCGTACGATGGACGAGGCGACCGTCTATGCGATGGTGCCGGGCTTCCTTCTTTGCGGCCTCACCGCGGTGCTCGTCAGCCTCGCCGGGCGGGCGCCGCCGCCGGAGGTCGTGCGCACCTTCGAGGCAAGCGAGGCGGAGCTCGCGGAGGCCCGGCGGCGGTGATGAGGCTGCTCTCCCTCCCGCTGCTGCTCCTCGCCGCCGGCTGCGCGGCCTCGGTCTATCACGCGACCAAGACCGAGGCGGAGATGCAGGCCGACATCGACGAGTGCACCGACGAGGCGAACCGCCGCTACTGGATGGACCCTATCGCGGCGCTCTACAACGCCTACGAC
>JALYHK010000127.1:2158-4983 GCA_030776605.1 Pseudomonadota bacterium | reverse complement strand
CGCGGGCGATGCGATAGCGCACGCCGCCGGTGACGTCCAAGTTGCGGGCGATCGAGTAGGAGCCGCCGACGTCGAGCGCGTAGGCCTCGTCCTCGGCGACGTTCCGCTGCCGGCCCTCCGCCTGCTCGGCCGAAGCCTGCACCCGCGCGGTGATGCGCTGGCTCGGACGGTAGCTCATGCCGACCTGCGCGGACGAGCGGCTGCCCGGGACGATGCCGCCGTCGGTGCGGGCGACGTCGCCGGTGATCGCGAAGCTGCGCCAGCCGACCGACGCGCCGAGATTGTAGGAGCTCGGCGTGATCGCGGTGACCGGCGAGGCCGAAGCGCCCTGCGAGCCGCGGTTCGCCTCCTGCGGCGTCGAGGCGCGGGCGCGGACCGCGACGCGCACCGGCCGATTGCGGTCGACCGAGGCGGTGGCGGGCGTGAAGCGGAAGCTGTTGTTGTTCGAATTGCCGCGACGGGCGAGGGCGGCGGCGAGCGGCCGATCGGCGACCGCGGGCGTGAACGAGCCGACCGGGCCGTTACGTACGGAGGGAGCGCCACGCTGCGCCTTGGTGCGGTCCGACTGGGCGAGGGCGGGCGACAGGACGAGCGACATCGCGACCAGCGACGCGCCTCCAAGTCCCAATACTCCCCCGAGACTCTTCACAGACTCGTCTCCCGTACCCAGCGATGTAGTCCTCCGCGGGCGGCTTGCCTAGCGAGTCGCTGCCGCAGCCGGCGAATCGTCCCGACATGTTGCATCTTTTCCACATCCGCCCGCCAGCCCGGCGCCGCTGCGGCCGACCCGCCGAATCGCGCCTCCGGCAAGGCCGATAGACTGCTTGCTGCTAGCGCGGCGATATCTATAACGGCGGACGACGCGTTCGGCTTTCTAAGGACATCATCATGCGCCTCCTCCCCCTCGCCATGGCCGCGGCCGGCGCCGTTTCGCTGGCGGGCTGCCAGTTCATCCGCGACGACATCAGCCGCACCTTCGGCGGCGGCTCGGAGCAGGGGACGCGGGCCGCCGACCTCGCCGCCAGCCGGGTCACGACGATCGGCGTCAACGCCTATCTGTGGCAGGCGGCGCTCGACACCTTGTCGTTCGCGCCGCTCGCCGAAACCGACTCGGCCGGCGGCGTGATCGTCACCGACTGGTATGCCAATCCGCAGTCGCCGACCGAACGGGTCAAGGTCACCGTCACCATCCTCGACCAGGACCTGCGCGCCGACGCGCTGCGCGTCGCCGCCTCGCGCCAGACGCTGCAGAACGGCCAGTGGCTGGAGGCGCCGGTCGCCGCCGCCACCGTCCAGCGGCTGGAGGAGATCATCCTCACCCGCGCCCGCGATCTGCGCCGGGCCGCCAGCATCCGCTAGAGCGGGTCGGCAGAGGCCCATGCGCTTCGACACGCTGAAGGCCGACGCTTATTGGCAGAAGGTGTGGGAAGAGCGGGGGACCTTCCGCGCCTCCGACGACGCCCGCCGCCCCAAGGCCTATGTGCTCGAGATGTTCCCCTACCCGTCGGGGCGCATCCACATGGGCCATGTCCGCAACTATACGATGGGCGACGTCCTCGCCCGCTATCGGCGGATGAACGGCTTTGAGGTTCTCCACCCGATGGGCTGGGACGCCTTCGGCATGCCGGCCGAAAATGCCGCCATGGAAAAGAAGGTCCATCCGGGGACGTGGACCTGGTCCAACATCGCGACGATGCGCGGGCAGCTCAAGCGGCTCGGCCTCGCCATCGACTGGAGCCGCGAATTCGCGACCTGCGACCCCGCTTACTACGGCCACGAGCAGGCGCTGTTCCTCGACCTCTACGAGGCGGGGCTGGTCTACCGCCGGCAGAGCGAGGTCAATTGGGACCCGATCGACATGACCGTGCTCGCCAACGAGCAGGTGATCGACGGCCGCGGCTGGCGGTCGGGCGCGCTCGTCGAACGGCGCAAGCTCGACCAGTGGTTCCTCAAGATCACCGACTTCGCCGACGAGCTGCTCGAAGGCCTCGCCGCCCTCGACAAGTGGCCGGACAAGGTGCGGCTGATGCAGGAGAACTGGATCGGCAAGAGCCGAGGCCTGCGCTTCTCGTTCAGGCTCGAGGCGCCGGTGGCCGGGCAGGAGAGGATCGAGGTCTTCACCACCCGTCCCGACACCATCTTCGGAGCGAGCTTCGTCGCCGTCTCGCCCGACCATCCGGTGGCGCAGGCGCTCGCCCGCCGCGACGAGGCGGCGGCCGCGTTCGTCGCCGAGTGCAAGCGCGGCGGCACCACCGCGGCGGAGCTGGAGACGGCCGAGAAGAAGGGCCACGACACCGGGCTTTGCGTGCTGCACCCGCTCGATCCGCAATGGCGGCTGCCGCTGTGGATCGCCAACTTCGTGCTGATGGACTACGGCACCGGCGCGATCTTCGGCGTACCCGGCCACGACCAGCGCGATTTCGAGTTCGCGACCAAATACGGGCTCCCGATCCGCCGAGTCGTCGCCGCCTCGCCCGCCGAGGCCGACAAGCCGATCGGCGGCGAAGCCGAGAGCGGCGAGGGTGTGCTGGTCAACTCGCGCTTCCTCGACGGCATGGAGGTCGAGGCCGCCAAGGGCGAGGTGGTCCGCCGGGCCGAGGCGGAAGGCTGGGGGGAGGGCACGACCGTCTGGCGGCTGCGCGACTGGGGCGTCTCGCGGCAGCGCTACTGGGGGACGCCGATCCCTATGATCCACTGCCCTCGGTGCGGGACCGTCCCCGTGCCGGAGGAGGATCTGCCGGTGCGGCTCCCGGCCAATGTCGAGCTGACCGGAACGGGAGAGTCGCCGCTACGGCGGGTGCCGGAGTTCGTAAGCGTCTCATGCC
>JALYHK010000127.1:0-2148 GCA_030776605.1 Pseudomonadota bacterium | reverse complement strand
TCGAAGACGATTGCCTGGCTGGAGGAGCGGGGGATCGGCAATGGTGAGGTCAACTATCGCCTGCGCGACTGGCTGATCTCCCGTCAGCGCTACTGGGGCACGCCGATCCCGATCATCCACTGCGAAACCTGCGGACCCGTGCCGGTGCCGCGCGACCAGCTGCCGGTGGTGCTGCCGGAGGACGTCTCTTTCGACGCCCCCGGCAATCCGCTCGAGCGCCACCCGAGTTCGAAGGATGTCGGCTGCCCGTCCTGCGGGCGCGAGGCGCGGCGGGAGACCGACACGCTCGACACCTTCGTCGATTCGTCCTGGTACTTCATCCGCTTCGCCAGCCAGCCGGCGGACCGGCCGTTCGACAAGGCGGTCGCCGAGCGATGGCTCCCGGTCGACCAGTATATCGGCGGCGTCGAGCACGCGATCCTCCACCTGCTCTACGCCCGATTCTGGACGCGGGCGCTGAAGCGGCTGGGGCGGCTCGACGTCGCCGAGCCGTTCGAGGGCCTGTTCACCCAGGGGATGGTGACCCATGTCACCTACCAGGACGAGGAGGGACGCTGGCTCACGCCCGAGGAGGCGGCCAGCCATCCGGGCCCGGTGACGACCGGGCGGGTCGAGAAAATGTCCAAGTCCAAGCGCAACACCGTCGATCCGGAGCCTATCGTCGAGCGCTACGGCGCCGACGCGGTGCGCTGGTTCATGCTGTCCGACTCGCCGCCCGAGCGCGACCTCGAATGGAGCGAGGCGGGGATCGAGGGCGCGTGGCGCTTCGTCCGCCGGCTGTGGCGGCTGGCGACCGCGCCGGAGGAGGACGAGGGCAAGGATCCGGCGCTGAGGCGCAAGCTCCACCGGACGATCGCGGCAGTCGGCGAGAATATCGAGGCGCTGGCCTTCAACAAGGCCGTCGCCAACCTCTACGAGCTCGCCAGCGCGATCGAGAAGGCGCCGCCGTCGCGCGACCGCGCGGCGGCGGTCGAGACGATGCTGCGCCTGGTCGCGCCGATGATCCCCCACGTCGCGGAGGAGGCTTGGGCGGCGCTCGGCAAGGAAGGGCTGATCGCCGACGCCCCCTGGCCCGAGGCCGATCCGGCGCTGCTCGTCGAGGACGAAGTCACGATCGCCGTCCAGGTCAACGGCAAGTTGCGCGACACGCTCACCGCCCCCAAGGGCGCCCCGCGGGAGGCGCTGGAGGAAATGGCGCTCGCGTCGGAGAAAGTGGTGCGGATCCTGGAGGGCAAGGCGCCGCGCAAAGTGATCGTCGTCCCCGACCGGCTGGTGAACCTGGTCGCATGAGCCGGCTGCTCGCCCTTGCCGCCCTGCTCCTCACCGTCTCGGGCTGCGGGCTGCGCCCGCTCTACGCCGGCGGCGGATCGGGGCCGGTGGCGCAGGCGCTGCGGTCGGTGGAGGTGGCGCCGATCCCCGGGCGCGCCGGATGGCTGGTGCGCGCGGCGCTCCAGGACCGGCTCGGCGGCGAGGAAGCGGGCGGGGCGACCCGCTACCGGCTCGAGGTCGATCTCGACGACCAGATCACCGGCTTCGGCATCCGCTCGGACGATGCGGTAACGCGCGAGCGGCGGACGCTGCGCGCGCGCTACCGTCTCCTCGACGCCTCGCTGGGGACGGTGCTGGTCGATGCCACCGCGGGCTCCGACGCCGGCATCGACGTGGTCAGCTCCGAATATGCCACGGTGGCCGCGGAACAGACGGCGCTCGAGCGGCTCAGCCGCGAAATCGCGGACCAGATCGTCACGCGCCTCGCGCTCTACGCATCGCGGACCGGCGCCGCGCGGTGAAGGCGGATGGCAAACAGTTCGAAAGAGCGCTGAAGTCTCCCGCCGAGACGCGCTTCTTCCTGCTCCACGGGCCGGACGAGGCGGGGAGCCGCGGGCTGCTGAAGGCGCTCGCCGCGGCGGCGGGGGAGGACGCCGAGCGGGTCGATCTCGCCGGCGCCGAGCTCAAGGGGGATCCGGCGCGGCTCGCCGACGAGGCTGCCTCCATTTCGCTGTTCGGCGGAGCGCGCTACATCGTCGTCGAGCCGGCCGGCGATGAGACGGTGCCCGCGCTCGAGGCGCTGCTCGCCGCCCCGACGGCGGGCAACCCGGTGGCCGTGATCGCCGGCTCGCTCAAGCCTTCATCGAAGCTGCTCAAGCT
>JALYHK010000126.1 GCA_030776605.1 Pseudomonadota bacterium | reverse complement strand
GTGTCCGGCCTCGTCCTCGCCGGCGACAGCGCGGGCGGCAATTTCGCCATCGTCGCCGCGCTCGCGCTGCGCGACGCGCCGGCCGCCGTGCCGGTGCTCGCGCAGTGGCCGATCTATCCGGCCGCCGATCCGGCGAAGGGCTATCCCTCGAAGCGCGATTTCGGCGAAGGCTATCTGCTGACCTCGGCGAGCATGGCCTGGTTCGACGGCTGCTACCGCGCCGATCCGAAGGACTGGCGCTTCTCGCCGCTGGTCAAGAGCCAGGCGGGAATGCCGCCGACCCTGGTCGTCACCGCCAGCCTCGATCCGATCCGCGACCAGGGCCGCGCCTATGCCGCCGCCTGCGTCGAGGCGGGCGTCCCCACCGTCTATCTCGAGGCCAAGGGAAACATCCACGGCTTCATCAACCTAAGGAAGGCAGTGCCTTCGTCCGAGCGGGACATCGCGCGGTGCCTGGAGGCGCTGAAGCTGCTGCTGGATCGCCCGCGGGCAATGACCACGACATGACCGATCCGACCTCCCTCCCCTACCGCCCCGGCGCGGGCGTGATGCTGCTCAACCGCGACGGCAAGGTGTTCGTCGCGCAGCGGCTCGATTCCACCCTCGAGGCCTGGCAGATGCCGCAGGGCGGGCTCGACGAGGGCGAGAACCCGGAGGAAGGGGCGCTGCGCGAGCTCGAGGAGGAGACCGGCATCCCGCGCGACAAGGTGGAGGTGATCGCGCGCTGCCCCGTCACGCTCGATTACGACCTGCCCGACGACCTGGTCGGGAAGATTTGGGGCGGCAAGTATCGCGGGCAGCGACAGCACTGGTTCCTCGCCCGCTTCCTCGGCAGCGACGACGACGTGAACATCGCCACCCACCATCCCGAGTTCCGGGCCTGGAAATGGGCCGAGCCCGACGACCTTCCGGCGATGATCGTGCCCTTCAAGAAGAAGCTCTATGGGCAGGTGCTCGAAGCGTTTCGGCACTGGCTCTAGAGGCGGCTCGCCCGCCCGGCCTTGGCTTTCGCAGGCCTCCCCGGCTAGAGCCGATGGCCATGCGGGGCCTTTCGAAGATCGAAGCGGCGGCGGTGGAGCGGGCGGCGGGGGAGCCGATGCTCGAGCAGGTGCGCGGCTGGTCGGCGATGAACTCGGGCTCGCGCAACCTCCCCGGCCTCGCGGAGATGGCCCGGATCCTAGCGGACGCTTTCGCGGCGCTGCCGGGCGCGCTCGCGCTTCTCGACCCGGCGCCGGCCGAGGAGGTGGACGAGAGCGGCGCCGTCCGGCCGGTGGCGCACGGCCGCAATCTCCACTTGCAGGTCCGGCCTGAGGCGCCGCTCCAGCTGCTCTTCACCGGGCACATGGATACCGTGTTCGGCGCCGACCATCCGTTCCAGCAGGTCGCCTGGATCGAGGAGGGCAAGCGGCTCGGCGGCCCGGGCGTCGCCGACATGAAGGGCGGCATCGCGGTGATGCTTGCCGCGCTCAAGGCGGTGGAAGCCTCGCCGCTCGCGCAGCGGGTCGGCTACGAGCTGGTGATCAACAGCGATGAGGAGCTCGGCTCGCCCGGCTCGGCCGCGCTGATCGCCGAGGTGGCGCAGGGCAAGGCGGCGGCGCTCACCTACGAGCCGGCGGCGCTCGCCGACGGCACCCTCGCCGGCGCCCGCCCAGGCAGCGGCAATTTCTCGCTGGTGGTCGAGGGGCGCAGCGCCCACGCCGGCCGCAATCCAGAGGACGGGCGCAACGCCCTGCTCGCCGCGGCCGACCTCGCGATGCGGCTCGCCGAGCTCCACGATGAGGGGCTTAAGGTCAATCCCGCCCGCATCGACGGCGGCGGCCCGACCAATGTGGTGCCCGACCGGGCGGTGCTGCGCGTCAACATCCGCCCGGCTGCGCGCGAGGACGAGGTGCGGGCGCGGCGCGCGCTGGACAAGGCGGTGCGCAACGTCTCGATCGGCCATGACGTGCGCGTCGCCGTCCACGGCGGCTTCGGCCGACCGCCCAAGCCGCTCGATGCCGCAGCGGAGAAGCTCTTCCGGCTCGTCCGCCGCTGCGGTGCGGCGCTCGGCCAAGAGATAGGCTGGCGTGCCACCGGCGGCGTGTGCGACGGCAACAACATCGCCGCCTGCGGTGTGCCGGTGGTGGACACGATGGGCGTGCGCGGCGGCGCGATTCACTCGGCCGAGGAATATCTGATCGTCGAGAGCCTCGCCGAGCGCGCGCAACTTTCCACGCTCGCCATCCTCCGGCTGGCGGAGGAGGGGCTGTGAGCTTCAGGGTGCGGCCGGTCCGCAGCGCCGATTTTGACGCGGTCTACGAAATGGCCAAGCTCACCGGCGGCGGCTTTACCAACCTGCCGCCGGATCGCGGCGCGCTGGTCGACAAGATCATCCGCTCCGAGCATGCCTTCGCCGACGACTGCACCGATCCGGGCGACGACCTGTTCATGTTCGTGCTCGAAAACGCCGATTCCGGGCAGATCCGCGGGACCTGCCAAATCTTCAGCCAGGTGGGGGTGGAGAACCCCTTCTACAGCTACCGGATCACTACCCTCACCCAGACGTCCAAGGCGCTCGGCCGGACCTTCCGCGCCGAAATGCTGGTGCTCACCACCGATTTCGACGGCTGCTCGGAGGTCGGCGGCCTGTTCCTCCACCCGGCCGCGCGCGCCGGCGGGCTCGGGCTGCTGCTCGCGCGCAGCCGCTATTTGTTTATCAAGCTGCACCGCGAGCGCTTCGCGGGAAAAGTGATCGCCGAGCTGCGCGGAGTGATCGACGAGGGCGGATCCTCGCCCTTCTGGGACGCCATCGCGGGCAAGTTCTTCGGCATGGACTTTCGCGAGGCGGACGAGTTCAATGCCACCCACGGCACCCAGTTCATCGCCGACCTGATGCCCAAAACGCCGATCTACACGGCCATGCTTCCCGAGAGCGCCCGCGCTGTGATGGGCGTCCCGCACCCTACGGGGCGCACGGCGATGAGGATGCTCGAGCGCGAGGGCTTCACCCACGACGGCTATATCGACATCTTCGACGGGGGACCGACGATGTCGGTCGCCACCGACCAAATCCGCACCATCCGGGAGTCGCGCGAGGAAGTGCTCGCCGAGGCGGGCGCGGGGGAAGGCGGGCAGACGATGCTGGTCGCCGCCGGTCGCCTGGAGCGGTTCGCCTGCTGCTATGGCAAGGTGCGCGTCGGCGAGGACGGAGCGGTGGCGCTCGATCCCACCGCCGCCGGGCTGCTGCGGATCGCGCCGGGCGACCGGTTCGTGGCGGCCGGGCGCTGAGCGTGCCGCTCGCCGAGATCAATTTCGACGGCATCATCGGGCCGAGCCACAACTATTCGGGGCTCAGCCTCGGCAACCTCGCCTCGACGACCAACAAAGGGCTGATCTCGCACCCGAAGAAAGCGGCGCTGCAGGGCATCGCCAAGATGCGCCACAACCTCGCGCTCGGCCTGCCGCAGGGGGTGCTCCTCCCCCATCCGCGGCCGGACCGCGCCTGGCTCGCCAAGCTCGGCACGAGCGTCGAGGAGGTGCCGCCGTCGCTGCGCCCCGCCGCCTTCTCGGCCTCGGCGATGTGGGCCGCCAATGCGGCGACGGTCTCGCCCGCGGCGGACTGCGCCGACGGCCGCTGCCACCTCACCGTGGCCAACTTGAGGACGATGGCGCACCGCAGCCACGAATGGCCGATGACGCTCAAGCAGCTGCGGCTCGCCTTCGCGGACGGGCGGCATTTCGCGGTCCATCCGCCGGTGCCCGCCACCTTCGGCGACGAGGGCGCGGCCAACCACATGCGCCTCGCGCCGCGCCACGACGCGCCGGGCGTCGAGGTGTTCGTCTACGGCCGTCGCGGCGGCGCCTTCCCGACCCGCCAGCACATCGAGGCCTGCCGCGCCGTCGCCCGTTTCCACCGGCTCGATCCCGACCGGACGCTGTTCGCCTGCCAGTCCGAGGAGGCGATCGCCGCCGGCGCCTTCCACAACGACGTCGTCGCGGTCGCCAACGAGCATGTCCTCTTCGCCCACGAAAAAGCCTTCGAGGAGCGGCCCGCCTTCTACGCGGAGCTGAGGCGGCTGATGCCGGAGGCCGAGATCGTCGAGGTGCCCGAAAGCGCCGTCAGCCTCGAGGACGCGATCGCCTCCTACCTATTCAACGCCCAGCTGGTGACGCTACCCGCGGGGCGCGGCATGGCGCTGATCCTTCCCGAGGAGGCGCACGAGACGCCGAACGCCTGGGCTTGGCTCCGGGAGATGGCGGCGGGCGACGGTCCGATCCGCCACCTGTTCGTCGTCGACGTCCGCCAGTCGATGGCCAACGGCGGCGGCCCCGCGTGCCTGCGCCTGCGGGTCGTCGCCGACCCGGAAACGGTCGACCCGCGCTTCGTCGTGGACGAAGCCAAGCTCTCGCGGATCGCCGCGACGGTGGAGGCCTGGTGGCCGGACCGGATCGCGCCGGACGACCTGCTCGAGCCGGCGCTCTGGGCACGGATGGAGGAAGCGCGCCTCGCCCTCTACGGCGCGCTCGAGCTCACCGAACTGGGCTAAGTGCCTGCTGCCGCAGCCGCTCGCTCAGCGCCCAGAAGCCGCGGCGGGTGCGCTCCCCGTCATCCCCGGCGGAATTGGCGGCGATGGCGATCACCAGCCGCTCGGCGGGGATCACGCGGAGCAGCGCGAACCAGCGGCGGTTGGAGCCGTCGTGGTAGAGCGAGCCGTCCGGCGCGATGCCCCAGCCGGTCCCGCCGCCGCCCACGCCGCGCCGCGAGCTGGTGCCCAAGGGGAAGACGCCGACGTCGTAGGGCATGCCGGTGGGCATATAGTTGCTATTGGCGCCGGGGTTGGTGATCTGCATTGCCAGCTTGCCGTTCTGCATCAGCGCAAGCTGGTTGCCCAGCGCGCTCTCTTGCGATGGCTCCGGGGCCACCTTGTGCTTGTAGATGAGGTCCTGCATGAACTGCAGCGCCTCGGCGGCCGGTCTCTCGTTCAAGCTGAACTCCGTGGCGAGACCGTCCTGATTC
>JALYHK010000125.1 GCA_030776605.1 Pseudomonadota bacterium | reverse complement strand
ATCCATGCCGGCGACGTCTTCCTGATCTGAGGCAATGGTCATGCTGCTCGCCGTCGATGCCGGGAACACCAACGTCGTCTTCGCGCTGGTCGAGGCGGGGGTCATCCGGGCGCGCTGGCGGGTCGCGACGGACCCGCGGCGGACCGCCGACGAATATGCCGTGTGGCTTCACCAGCTGCTGGCGCTGGAGGGGCTCGAACGCGGTGACGTCGACGCGGTGATCGTCGGCACGGTGGTGCCGCGCGCGCTCCACAATTTGAGGGTGCTCGCCTCCAAATATTTCGGGGTCGAGGCGCTGGTGGCGGGAGAGGCGCCGGCCGAATGGGGGATCGAGCTCGACGTCGACGAGCCGCACGCGGTGGGCGCCGACCGCGCCCTCAACGCCATCGCCGCCCACGCGCTGCACGAAGGCGACCTGATCGTCATCGACTTCGGCACCGCCACCACCTTCGACCATGTCGACTTCTCGGGCGCCTACAAGGGCGGAATCATCGCGCCCGGCATCAACCTGTCGCTCGACGCTTTGGTCGCCGCCGCGGCCAAGCTGCCGCGGATCGCGATCGAAGCGCCCAAGCAGAGCCTGTCGGTGATCGGCCGCACCACCGAGGACCAGATGCACATCGGCATCTACTGGGGCTATGTCGCGATGATGGAGGGATTGGTGGCGCGGATGAAGGCGGAGGTCGGCCGCCCCGTCACCGTGGTCGCCACCGGCGGCCTTGCCGTCCTGTTCGACAAGCATACGGCCATCTTCGACGCGATCGAGCCGGATCTCACCATCGGCGGCCTGGCGCAGCTTTACGAGCGGAGCCTTTCCGCTGGCTGATCGTCGTCAGACGGCGTGACATCCAGGGAGATCAGATGAAACCCGGCGACGAACTTCTCTTCCTCGCGCTGGGCGGCTCGGGCGAGATCGGCATGAACGTCAATCTCTACGGCTGCCGCGGCAAATGGATCATGGTCGACCTCGGCATGACCTTCGCCGATCCGGCCTATCCGGGCGTCGAGCTCGTCCTGCCGGACCTTTCGTTCATCGAGGAGCGGCGCGAGGACCTGCTCGGCATCGTCCTCACCCACGGCCACGAGGACCATATCGGCGCCATTCCCTATCTCGCCGGCGACCTCGGCGTGCCGCTCTACGCGACGCCCTTCACCGCCGCCCTCATCGCCGGCAAGCTCGAGGAAGAGGGGCTCACCGATCGGGTCGTGCTCAACACCGTCGATTTGGGGGGCGAGTTCCGGCTTGGCTCGTTCGGCCTGCGCTACGTGCCGCTCGCCCATTCGATCCCGGAGGGCAATGCGCTTCTGATCGACACGCCCTTCGGCCGGGTCTTCCACACCGGCGATTGGAAGCTCGACGACGAGCCGCAGCTCGGCGACCCGAGCACCGGCGAGGAGCTGCGGGCGATCGGCGACGAGGGCGTGCTCGCGCTGGTCTGCGATTCGACCAATGTTTTCATTGAGGCGGCGTCGGGCTCAGAGGCTGAGGTGCGCGAGGGGCTCGACCGGGTGATCGGCGAGGCGGAGGGGAGGGTGCTCGTCACCACCTTCGCGTCCAACGCCGCCCGCCTGAAGACGCTCGGCCACGTCGCCCGCGACACCGGCCGGCAGGTCTGCGTCGCCGGCCGCTCCCTTGACCGTATCCTGCGCGTGTCGAAGAGCGTCGGCTATCTCACCGACTTCCCCGAGACGATCGACTTCGAGACCGCCATGCGGCTGCCCCGGCGGGAGGTGATGATCATCGCCACGGGAGGGCAGGGGGAGCACCGCGCCGCCCTCGCCCGCATCGCCTTCGACCAGCACAAGCTCAGCGTCGAGGCGGGCGACCTCGTCGTCTTCTCGTCCAAGCAGATCCCGGGCAACGAGCTCGCCATCGGCCGCATCCAGAACGCCCTCGCCGAGAAGCGCGTGCGGATGATCACCGACCGGCAGGCGCCGGTCCACGTCTCGGGGCACCCGGGGCGGCCCGAGCTCGCCGCCATGTACGAGTGGATTCGTCCCGAGATCATCGTCCCGGTCCACGGCGAGATGCGCCACCTGATGGAGCACGCCCGCTTCGCCCGCGAGCGCGGGGTGCCGCAAGGCATCGTCCAGACCAACGGCGACCTCGTCCGGCTCGCGCCCGAGGGTCCGGAGAAGATCGGCGAGGAAAGGGTGGGGCGGCTGATCCTCGACGGCGACATCATCCTTCCCGCGGACGGCGCGACGATGAACGAGCGCCGCCGTATTGCCGCCACCGGCATCGTCACGGTCGCCCTCGCGCTCGACGATGACGACAGGCCCGCCGCCGGCGCCGAGATCGCGATCCACGGCGTGCCGGTCGAGGAGGACCGGGAGGCTTTCCTCGAGGAAGCCTGCGACGCGGCCGCCGAGGCGGCCCGCAAGAACGGCGGGAACGAGGAGAAGCTGAAGGAGGCGGTGCGGCTCGCCGTCCGCCGCTGCGCCACCGACTGGACGGGCAAGAAGCCGCTGGTCGAGGTGATGATCGTCCGGGTCTGACTCTTGCACCCGATCTCGGCCGCCGCCGTCTACCTGCTGTTCTGGACGATGAGCCTGTTCCTCGTCCTCCCCTGGGGGGTGCGCACCGACGAGGAGGCGGGGGTGGAGCGCCAGAAGGGGCATGCCGAGAGCGCCCCGCACAGCTTCCGCTTCGGTCGCGTGGCGCTGCGGGCGACGCTGCTCTCCGCCGTCTTGTTCGGCCTGTTCTACGCCAACTGGATCTACGGCTGGGTCAGCGTCGACATGCTCGACTGGGCGGCCCCGCCGGCGAATTCCCGCTAACGCTTCTTCGGGAAGACCAGCTTCTCGGGCCGCCGCTCGCGCGCGGTCTTCATCAGCGAGAAGGTGCGGTTCACATAATTGGTCACGTCGGTGATCGAGGCGAGGTAGCTCTCCAGCTCCGGCGTCTTCTCCGCCTCGAACAGCCGCACCTGCGCGGAGGGGTCGCCGCCTTCGAAGCGCACGTAGAACCACGGGTCACCGCGTTTCAGCACCAGGTCTCTGGAAAGGTCGTGCCATTCCAGCGCCCACATCATGTGGCGCGGCCACACGTCGATGGGAAAGCGGCCGCACAGCTGCACCCCGGGCAGCGGCGCCTGGCCGTAATGAAGGAAGGGCGGGAACTGGTTGATGTAGACCGGATCGTCCGAGACGAAGAGATAGGGCGTCGCCATCTGGATCACCGGCCGCTGCGGGTGGCGCCACTCGTTCTGCGGCATCACCACCAGCATCTGCCCGAGCGTCGCCTGGCGCACCGGGCTCGTTTCGCCGAGCACGTTGGTCATGTTGAGCTTGCCGTCGGGCGCTACGCTGAGGCGCAGGTGGATGTCGACGGGGCAGGGGATGACGAAATGGCGGCGGTCGAACTCGATCACGGCCGGGCAGAATGCGACCGACTTGGCCGCCTGGGTCTGCGGCGCGTCCTGCCGAGCCGGCCGGGGAGCGTCCCATATGACGCTGCTCTTTTCGTTGTGGAACAGCCAGCCGACCTCATAGGTCCGGCTCGGCCCCGGCTGCGCTTCGCTGGGTTGCGGCTGCGCTTCGGGCGCGGCTCTGCGGAACAGCCGGTCGAACATCGCCACTTTCCTGGCTAGCTGCGCAGTCGCTCTATCGCCTGCGCGAGCGCGACGTAAAGCTTGCCCATGTCCGAGGAGAGGAGGGTGATCGAAAGCGGCGAGCCGTCCTTGTCGGCCAACACGCGCCGCAGCATCGCCTCGAAGTCGTGGATGTAGCGGTTGACCTGCTCCCGGAACTCCGGCTCCTCCTCATAGTGGCGCAGCACCTCGCGCGCCTCCCCCGAGTCGAGCAGCCGGACGGCGCGGCGGGTAAACACGCCGCGGTCTCCCTTGAGATAGGCCGCCCAAGCCGTGTCGGTGACTTCGTTCGACAGGATCTTGGTCACGTCGATGGCGGTGGAATTGAGCGACTCGATCAGCAGCGCGACGCGGCGGGTGAGGCTTTCGGCGTCCTTCTCTTCGCGCGCCGCGCGCTCCTCCTCGAGGCGGGCCTCGATCGCCGCCGCGGTCTCGCCGATCGTGACGAGCTGCCGCGTGAGCCGCTCCGAGGCGCGCCGCGCGGCCGCGACCGCCCCTTCGGACATGACGCTGAGCTGGCTCAGCTTCTCCTGCACCGGTTCGGTCACCGCCTCGCTTACCGCGTCGCGGCTCGCCTCCGCGAGCTTAGCCACGCTTTCGGGGATCACCGCCGCGATCGCCTCGCGCGCGTGGGCGGCGGCCTGATGCGCGGTATCGCGCACGCGCACCAGCGCCTCGACCAGCTCGGGCGCCGTGTCGGTGACAATCTTCCTGGCCTCGCCGTCCGCGACCCCCGCTGCCTCAGCGAGCGCGCGCAGCCGCTCCTCGGCCTCGCCGACCGAATCGGCGATGGTGCCGAGCAGCCGTCCCAGCTCCTCCTGCTGGCGCCGCACCGAAGCTTCGCCCTCGGCGAGGCTGGCGGCGGCGGCGCCGGCTGCGACCTGCACCGTCTCGACCTCCGGCAGCAGCGCGCGCGCCGCTTCGGTCGTGCGGCCCGCCTGCACCTCGACTTCGCCGAGCGCCGCCGGGAGCTCGGCGGAAAGCTGCGCGCTGATTCCGGCGAGCGTGCCGGCGAGCTGGTGGGCGCGCTCGACGCTTTCCCCCGTCGTCTGGTGGCCGCCGCGCACCTCGGCGTGGAGCGCCTGGAGCGACTCGCGGACCTCCGCCATCGCCTCGGTCAGCCGCCCCGCGTTGAACGCGCCGCTCTCGCGCAGCTGCGCGAACTTCTGGTCGATCGCCGCGATCTCGCTGTCGATCCCGCAGAGCAAGGCCCGGCTCGCCTGCTCCTGCTCGGCGAGCCGGTCCGCCAGCGCCTCGACACGCGCACCCGCGGTGTGGACGTTGTCGGCGAGGCCGCTGGTCGCCTCGACCGCAGGGCCGATCGACTCGGCGGCTTCGCGGGCGCGGTTCGCCTGACCCTCGATGGCGGCGAGCGCATCGGGGATCTCGATCTGCAGCTGCGCCGAAAGGCCGTTCAGCGCCTCGGTCACCTCGCGCGCGCGCGCGCCGAGCGCCCCCGCCCGGGCATCGCCACCCTCCAACTC
>JALYHK010000124.1 GCA_030776605.1 Pseudomonadota bacterium | reverse complement strand
CGGACGACGTCGGCCGGGCCGACGAAGCGGTAGCCGAGATCCTTGATCCCGCGGACGATCCGCCGCAGCGCGCCCGGATCCTCGTACCAGTGATGGAAGAAGCTGGCGAAGCCGTCGCGGACCGCGAGGTTGCGCTCGGCCGAGGCGATCAGCCGCTCCGGACCGCGGCCGAAATAGCCGCCCTGCTGCGTGCTCGACGAATAGCCGAGATTCTCGGGCAGGATGAAGTCGCCGCGCACGTCGACCACCTCGAACGGAAAGTATTGGGTCTCCCAACCTTCGTCGTAGAGGGCGCGGCCGCTGTTCGATTCGCCGGCGAAGTAGAGCGCGCGCTCGTAGCGGGCGGCGTAGATCTCGCGCGCCGCCGCATAGGCCTCGGGCGAGGCGGCGTAGTGGGGCGTCGTGAAGATGCGCGGGTGGCGAAGCCCGGCGCGGCGCCAGGCGCGGCGGGATGCGGCGAAGCGCTCGCGCCACTGCTCGACGCTGTTGCCGGGGAGCGGCCCCTGGAGGTCGAAGGCGCCGTCGCGCAGGTCGGCCGCGAAGAATTCGTAGTCCCCGCCGCTCACTCGCGCATAGGGATTGCGGCGGTGGTCGGTCTGGTGGGTGTGGCCGTGGGCGATGAGCGTCGCGCCGCGGGCGACGGCATATTCGAGCGCGCGCACCAGCCGCGGCCGCTGGCGCAGGCTGATCCGGAGCGGCCGCCCGCCGGTATAATGCCCCTCCGGGTCCCGGTATGTATCGTAGACGGTGATCGCGAAGGGCACGCCTTCGGCGGCGAGCAGATCGGCCACGGCGCGGATGCGGCGCGGATCGGCCTCCGGCCCGACGTCCTCGATCCGCACCATCGCGCGATGCCGCTCGGCAGTCTCGGGGGCGAACACATCGAACAGCAGGTCGGCGAAGACGAGGTAGCGGTCGTCCTCATGGGCATAGGCGTAAGGCGCCTCGACGACGTAGAACAGGTTTCCGGAGCGCAGCGCCCAGGGCACGTCGCGCCCGCCGGGACCGATGGCGGCGGCGAGCACCCGCGCCCGGGCCGGGTCGCTCACCTCCGGCTCGGCGACGAGCACGTCGGTGCGCAGGTCGCGCGGAAAGTTGCGGCCCTTGTAGCGGACGCTGACATAGTCGGCCGCACGCGGCGCGCCGGGCCTCCATCCTTGGCCGGCGGCGAAGACGGGATCCTCGAACAGCGCTTCGATGCCGCGGTGGATCCAGACGATCGGCCGATCGGCGGCGCGCACGTCGCTGAGCAGCGCCTCGGGGGGACGTGCGCCGTTCTCGCTCGGCACGACGAATACGGCATCGAATGAGGCCATGTCCCCGGCGCGATAGCCGTCGAGGCTGCGCACCGCGGCCCGGCCGAAGCGCCCGACGAGGTTGGCGGTCAAGGTCGCGTAGAGATCGGTGCCGGTGCTCGGATCGTCCTGATAGAGGACCAGCGCCTGCTTCGGCGGCCCCGACGATTCGGGCGGCGGCACCGCCTGAGCGAGCTCGCGCTGCGCCCATGCGGCGAAGACGAGCCAAGCGGCAAGGCCGAAGAAGGCGATGCGGAGAACCCAGCGGTGCATGGTTGCGGCTGCCTTTCGACCGCCCGGCGCCTAGCATCGGCGCGGCTCTCCTGTCACGTTGCGGCACGATCCAGTCCCGTTTTGGAACGATCGCGACGTTCCACCCTTCTGCATTGCATCGCAAGCACTTAAAGTGCGTTCTGCGAACCGTGGGGCTAGCATTCCTTCCTGCGCGGCACCGCCTGTACGAGTGTAGATCGAAGTAGACGTGCCGGGCCTTCGCGCCCGGGATCAGGGGAACGTGCCGCGTATGAAGCTTCTTATAGTCGTCGGAACCCGGCCCGAGGCGATCAAGATGGCGCCGCTCATCCTGGCGCTGCAGGACGAGCCGGACGTCGAACTCAATGTCTGCGTGACCGGCCAGCATCGCGAGATGCTCGATCGGGTGCTCGGCCTGTTCGGGATCGTGCCCGACTGCAACCTCGCTCTGATGGAGCCGAGGCAGAGCCTCAACGGCCTCGCCGGCCGCGCCATCGCCGCGCTCGACCGCGCGTATGACCAGCTCGCGCCCGAGCGGGTGCTGGTCCACGGCGACACCACCACCGCCATGGCCGCGGCGATCGCCGCCTTCCATCGGCGGATTCCGGTGGGCCATGTCGAGGCGGGGCTGCGCACCTACGCGCTCGACCGCCCCTTCCCCGAAGAGATGAACCGTCGGACGATCGACGTGGTCAGCGATCTCCTGTTCGCGCCGACGCCGCGCGCGCGGCTCAACCTCGAAGCCGAAGCGCTCCAGGGCGACATCCTCGTGACGGGGAACACCGGCATCGACGCCCTGGAGGCGATCGCCAGCCGCCTCCAGCGCGAGCCCCGGCTCCGCGAGGAAGCGGACGCCTCCCTCCCGACCGTCGAGGACGGCCGTAAGCTGCTGCTCGTCACCGGCCACCGCCGCGAAAGCTTCGGCAGGGGCTTCCGCAACATCTGCGCGGCGCTCGCCCAGCTGGCGCTGCGGGACGACCTGGAGATCGTCTATCCCGTCCACCTCAATCCCAACGTGCGCGGGCCGGTCGAAGCGGCGCTCTCGGGCAGCGACAACGTGCACCTGCTGCCGCCGCTCGATTTCCTGGCGTTCGTGCGGCTGATGCAGCGGGCCGACCTCATCCTCACCGACTCCGGCGGGATCCAGGAAGAGGCGCCCTCGCTCGGCAAGCCGGTGCTGGTGATGCGCGACGTCACGGAGCGCCCCGAAGCGGTGGAGGCCGGCAAGGCCCTGCTCGTCGGGACCCGCGCGGCGCGGATCGTGCGCGAGGTCGGGCTGCTGCTCGACGACGAGTCCGCGCGCGCGCAGTTCGGCGCGACTGACAACCCCTATGGCGACGGCCGGGCGAGCGCGCGCATCGCGGACGCCCTGCTCGGCCGCCCGTTCGAAGAGTTCGGCGGGGTGCCGCGGAGCGCCGCCGTCGCCCGCTTCGGCTGAGGGAGCGCCGGTGATCCCGGGTCTCGCCCTCGAACAATCCGAGCTGCTCTGGGACTATTTCGACCTGCTGCACGGTGCGGCGGTGATCCTTGCCGTGCTGATCCTGATCTCGGCGGCGGACGATTTGTTCCTCGACGCCTGCTACTGGGCGCGCCGCCTGTCGCGGCGGCTGCGCGGCCGGCCGCTCCACGACAATCCGACGCTCCGGCAGGTGCGCCGCCGGCCGGAGCGGCCGATGGCGATCATGGTCCCGGCCTGGCAGGAGCACGACGTGATCGCGAAGATGCTGGAGAACATGGTCTCCACGCTCGATTACGAGCGCTACGTCGTCTTCGTCGGCACCTACCCCAACGACGAGCGGACGATCGCCGAAGTCTCGCGGATGAAGCGGCGCTACCGGCACCTCGTCCGCGTCGAAGTCCCCAGCCCGGGCCCGACCTGCAAGGCCGACTGCCTCAACGCCATCGTCCGCGCCATCTTCGCCTACGAAAAGCGCGAAAGCACGCGCTTCGCCGGCGCGGTGCTGCACGACTGCGAGGACGTGCTCGACCCGATCGAGCTTCGCTATTTCAATTACATGCTGGACCGCCACGACCTCATCCAGATCCCGGTCGTGGCGCTCGAGCGCAAACGGTGGGACGTGATCTCCGGCACCTACATGGACGAGTTCGCCGAGTGGCACGGCAAGGACCTTGTGGTGCGCGAGATGCTGACCGGCACCGTGCCGTCGGCCGGCGTCGGCACCTGCTTCTCGCGCCGCGCCCTCGCGCAGCTCGACCGGACCAGCCCCGGCGAGCCGTTCAACACCGCGACGCTCACCGAGGACTATGACATCGCCGAACGGCTCGCCCGCGCCGGCCTGACCTCGACGATCGGCATCATGCCGGTGCCGACGCGGATCCCCCGCCGCGGCTTCCGGCGCAGCGCGCGGTCCCGCAAGGTCGAGCATCCGCTGTGCGTGCGCGAATATTTCCCTAATTCGTTCCGCGCCTCATACCGGCAGAAGGCGCGCTGGACGCTCGGCATCTCGCTGCAGGGCTGGGCTCAGCTCGGCTGGAGCCGGTCGCTCGCGGTCAACTATTTCCTGTTCCGCGACAGGAAGGTGCTGGTCACCTCGCTGATCGGCGTCGCCGTCTATTTCATCATCTTCAACCTGCTGCTGCTGTTCGCGGCGATGGCGGCGGGCGCCTGGAACGGCCCGCCGCCCGAGCTCTTCTATCCGACCGGCTGGTTCGGGACGGTCGTCTCGCTCAACGTGCTCGCCTTCTTCCTGCGGCTGGGCCAGCGCGCCTGGTTCGTCTCACGGCTGCACGGGTGGGAGAACGGGCTGATGGCCGTGCCGCGCCTCGTCATTGGAACCTTTGTTAACGCCGCCGCCACTATAAGGGCCCTGCGCCAGTATTTCGCCTCGCAACTCTTCGGGACGAAGCTCGTGTGGGACAAGACGATGCACGAATTCCCCGCCGGCTCGGAGCTGCGCGACCGGCCGCAGAGGCTGGGCGAGATCCTGCTCGCCTGGCGGGCGGTGGACGAGCGCGAGCTCGAAGAAGCGCATGCCCAGCGGGTGGAGTCGGGGGGACGGATCGGGCAGCTGCTGGTCCGCCGCGGCGCGATCGACGAAGAGACGCTCGCCGAGGCGATCGCCTATCAGTCCGACCTGCCGCGCGCCTCCTTCTCGCCGGCACGGGTCCGCGCCACCGCCGATCACCTCCCGCGCGAGCTGATCGAGCGGCACCGCGCGCTGCCGCTCGGGCGCGAGGACGGGCGCCTGCTCCTCGGGGTCGGCGCGCCGCTGAGCCACGCCGCCTTGACGCAGATTCAGGCGGCGACCGGGGCTGAGCCGGTCCAGCACATCATCCGCGACAGCGAGCTGGAGGAAGGCCTCGGCCTCATCACCGGCAAGCCGCTGCGGATCGAGGCGCCGACGGCCGAGGCGCCGGCGCAGGCTCCGCCGCAGCCGGCCGGGCCGCAGCACGAGCGGCTCGCCCGTGCGCTGCTCATCTACGAGCCGGACAAGCACGGTGCGATCGACGAGTTCCTGCTTCGTCTCGACGTGGTGGAGCCCGACGAGATCGACAGCGCCTTTCCGCAGCTGCGGAA
>JALYHK010000123.1 GCA_030776605.1 Pseudomonadota bacterium | reverse complement strand
TCGGCCCGAAGGACCTGCCCTGGCTCGGCGAGCTCGAAAGCGGCGCCGAGGGCGACTGGGTCGAGTTCCGCCCCGAAGGCGAGCATCGCTGGGAGCATCTGGGCGAAGGCGGCGGCGCGGCCGAGATCGACCGGGTCGTCGCCGAGATGAACCAGCGCCTCGCCGCCCAGACTCCCGAGCAGCGCGAGGCGGCCCGCGCGGCGAGCGCCAAGGAGGCCGAGGCCCAAGCGGCCAGGCAGCAGCGCGCCCTCCCCACCGCGCCGCCCGACCCCGACGACCCCCGCCTCGACTGGCGCAACTGGACCAGCGGCGCCTACGTCCCGCCGGCGGGGAAGGGGTGAAGCCGCTCCAGCTAAGAGGCAGCCCGGGCGGAGACCGAATCAGCCGCGGGAAACCTCCCCGGCCAGCCTCAGCCGGACCCTAAGGTTGCCTGAGCATGTCGAATGGCTTGTCCTGAGCTTCGCCGAAGGGCCGTCGAGGCCGGAGGCGATCAGACGGATTCTAAGACAGTTTGATTTCCTCTAGCGCCTGAACCAGCCGAATAGCCGGCGCCAGCCACGATGTGCTGGCTCCTTTGCAGCCTTCGTCTCGACTACGTCATAGTATGTAGCCTTGCGCCGGATGTCCCGAGACCGCCCTGCTTGGATCTGCCGTAAAGACCAGGTGGGAGCCCAAGCGACGCGCCCGCGCTCGATCCAGTAGTGCGACCGACACGGAAAGCTCCAGTTTCCGATTGAGGGAGCAAGCGAGACCGTCTCGCCATCGAACACCATCGACCAATCGGTCGGAGAGAAGGGTGTCACAACCTCGTGTTTGCAGCCGCACGGACCTTTATGAACGGCTGTCGCATACGGAAGCGAAATATATAACACGCCCTCGTCGACCTGATCGGGAATCGAGTTCACGAACTCATGCCGCATCCCGAGAAGCCTCGTCCTGATCATCATTGATCATCGAATTGCCGTCGATCGTGAAGGTCGAATGATGTTCCCCCTCTAGATCCAGGTAGACGCCGCGCAGCTTTTTCCATTTTATCACCGCGAAGGCTGCGTTGAGCGCGTTGAGCTCCGCGATCTGGATGTTGGTATCGTATTCGTTGCCGAGATCCGCGTCGCCGAACGAGACCCGAGTACGTAAATGACCGCGCATGCCCGGCCTGCTCGTGGTCGTACGCACCACGCCGATAAGGCGGTTGTCGATCAACTGAACGCCGATCCCCACATCCACAAAGGGGATATTTCGTTCTTCCAGCGCGACTGAAAGCCGAGAGCTTCATTGATAAAGGAGGGGGGAAATCACGACCGACTTCCCTCGCAGAGATTTCAGCGTTGCTCAGAGCGGATCCGAAACTTAGTCCTGACAGCAAGAAGACATTGGAGCATGTGATATCTTCTACTTATAATGCGCTGCTGTCGAAGGGATAAGCAGAGATGGTGAGAGGGTTTAAAGCTAGGGCAAATCGTATAGCGGTGGCTGTGCGCGGTGATCTAGGACTCGGCGCGTGTGACCCATTAGACCCTCTCGCTGTTTGCCAGCACTTCGATATCGATGTTGTTCCACTAACTAGCCTCGGTTCGAAAGTCGCGCACTTCACGGATATTGAGAGAGGTGCCTTTTCCGCGGTGACAGTGCCATGCGGCATTCGTCGAGCCATTGTGCATAACGATAGACATCACCCGGATCGCCAGCGCAGCAACCTTATGCATGAACTGGCGCACGCTTTTCTTGGCCATAGGCCATGTTCGGCGTTTAACTGCGATGGCGAACGGCATTACGATGGAGGGACCGAAGCAGAGGCTTCGTTCCTCGCTGGCGCACTTCTCATCACGAATGAGGCTGCGTGGCACATCGTTCGAGCGGGTCTGAAAAGTGCAGCTCGGAGGATCTATGGGGTCAGCCAACAAATGTTGGACTATCGCCTCCGCGTATCAGGAGCGATGAAGAGTGCGAGTCTCTTCCGTTACGCTTCCTAGCTGGCCCTCTCCCTTCCCCTTCCCCTTCCCCTCCGCCCCCACAACCCTAGACCTCCCGCCAACCCCTGCCGCTCTAGCCTCCGCCAACCATCTTCGAGACCATCGCCGCCGCCCTCGCCGGCGGCGGCTGAGCCGGCCGCGCCAAAGTCAGCAGTCCGCCGGCGCCCCCCGACCCGAAGTGCTGGAATGAAAGCTTTCTAGGGACTCGACGCGCTGACGTACTCGCGCTTCTTCTTCCGCGTGCCGCTGATCAGTCATCCTCGCGCTGATAGCGCCGCGGAAGAAGCTCGCGGATGAGTGCGGCCTGGTACTCGGGAATGACCAGCAGCGCTTCGTGCACAGCCTGTGGCGAAATTCCGTCCTCGAGCAGCACGATCTGATGAAACTGCTGGAAGAGCATCAGCAGCTTCGTTCCGTCGTCGGCCTCGATGAACTCCTGATTGCACGCGCCCCAGGAGGAGATGTAGTCGGGATCGTCCTTCCCTCCCATCCGGATCACCGTCACCGGCGGTTTGCTATCGTCCGCGCCTTCATAGTTCCAGACGACTTGTGCTTCGGCGAGAGGTATATCAGCCATTCGCCGACTATACCCCATCCAGTCTCTGCGCGGTAGCAATTTTCGGCTTTGGCGGGCGCTCCATGGCGACCGGATTCGCTGACTTTATTCCTCCCCCATCCTGAGCGCCGCGATGAACGCCTCCTGCGGAATGCTCACATTCCCCGCTCCGGGCTGCGTCAGCACCCCGTGCTGACGTCCCTGCGCGTCCCGCTTCCGCGAAATCCCACCCGAAGCGTCGGTCGCAGTCCCCTCCGCAACACCTGATTTTCGGTTTCGCGTGTCCGCCACCTCTGGTATTTGCGTTCCAGGAGCAGCCACATGCAAGACGAGAAGCGCAACGACCTGATCGCCCAGGAATATCTTCAGTTGCAAAAGGTCGTTGAGGACTACGACCTGCGAGTGATCACGATCAAGGCGTGGAGCGTCACCTTCAGCGCAGCGGGCCTTGGCGCCGCCTATCTGCAAGGTCAGCCGGTCCTCCTGTTGATTTCCGCTCTCAGCGCCCTCGTCTTCTGGATCGTGGAGGGTTTGTGGAAGACCAACCAGCAGGCTTACTATCCGCGCATCAAGCAGATCGAGAATTATTTTGCGAAAGGCGCCACGGAGGCGGAACTCGCACCTTTCTCGATCCGCAGCGCGTGGAGGACGGCTTTCCGCGCCAAGCGGGGCTATCGGCGAGCATTAAGGATCATGTTTTGGCCACATGTCGCGCTTCCCCACGCCGTCGTGATGGTGGCCGCGCTTGCGCTGCTCGTGTTGTCGCAAACCAGCACGTTCTTCGCGGCGAAGGGGAGCGCAGCCGATCGCACGGAAATGCCGGAAATTACTCCTCGCCCATCCGAAGAGCGGCGATAAACGCTTCCTGAGGGATCGAGACCGACCCATACTCCCGCATGCGCGCCTTGCCGGCTTTCTGCTTCTCGAGCAGCTTCTTCTTCCGGGTAATGTCCCCCCCGTAGCATTTGGCCGTCACGTCCTTCCTCAGCGCCGCGATCGTCTCGCGCGCGATGATCCGACCGCCGATCGCGGCCTGGATCGGGATCTTGAAGAGGTGTCTGGGAATCAAATCCTTGAGGCGCTCGCAGAGCTGGCGCCCCCGCGCTTCGGCCGCCGCCCGGTGGACGATCATCGACAGGGCGTCGACCGGGTCGCCGTTGACCAGGATGTTCATCTTGACGAGGTCGCCCTCGCGGTGGCCGATCTGGCGATAGTCGAAGCTGGCGTAGCCGCGGCTGAGCGACTTGAGGCGGTCGTAGAAGTCGAACACCACTTCGTTCAAGGGCAGCTCGTAGACGAGCTGGGCGCGGCCCGCGACGTAAGTCAGGTTCTTCTGGAGGCCGCGGCGGTCCTGGCAGAGCTTGAGCACCGCGCCGAGATAGGCGTCGGGCACGTAGATGGTCGCCTCGATCCACGGCTCCTCGACCGCCTCGATATGGTTGGGGTCGGGCCAGTCGGCGGGGTTGTGGACCTCGCGCGTCTCCCCGGACGCGAGGCGGACGTGGTAGACGACGCTGGGCGCGGTGGTGATCAGGTCGAGGTCGTATTCGCGGGTCAGCCGCTCCTGGATGATCTCGAGGTGGAGGAGGCCGAGGAAGCCGCAGCGGAAGCCGAAGCCGAGCGCCGCCGACGTCTCCATCTCGAAGCTGAAGCTGGCGTCGTTGAGGCGGAGCCGCTGCAGGCTCTCGCGCAATTTCTCGAAGTCGGCGGCGTCGGCGGGGAAGAGGCCGCAGAACACCACCGGCTGGACCTCGCGGAAGCCGGGCAGCGGCGCCGCGGCGGGCTTGCGCGCGTCGGTGATGGTGTCGCCGACCCGGGTCTCGGCGATCTCCTTGATCTGGGCGGTGATGAAGCCGATGTCGCCGGCGGCGAGCGCGGCGACGGTCTCGATCTTGGGGCGGAAGGCGCCGACGCGGTCGACGAGATGCTGGGTGCCGGCCTGCATGAAGCGGATCTGCTGGCCCTTCCGGATGCTGCCGTCGACGACGCGCACCAGGATGACGACGCCGAGATAGGGGTCGTACCAGCTATCGACCAGCATCGCCTTGAGCGGCGCGTCGCGGTCGCCCTTGGGCGGGGGGATGCGCGCGACGATCGCTTCCAGCACCTCGTCGATGCCCTCGCCGGTCTTGGCGCTGGTCAGCACCGCCCCCCCGTCCTGCCAGTCGCCTCCGGCCGGCAGGCCGACGATCTCCTCGATCTCGGCCCGCACCCGCTCGGGCTCGGCGGCGGGGAGGTCGATCTTGTTGATCACCGGCACGATCTCATGGTCGTGTTCGATCGACTGGTAGACGTTCGCCAGCGTCTGCGCCTCCACCCCTTGCGCGGCGTCGACGACCAGCAGCGCCCCCTCGCAGGCGGCGAGGCTGCGCGAGACCTCGTAGGCGAAGTCGACGTGGCCGGGCGTGTCCATCAGGTTGAGGGTGTAGGTCTCGCCGTCGGCGGCCGGATAGTCGAGGCGCACCGTCTGGGCCTTGATGGTGATCCCCCGCTCGCGCTCAATGTCCATGTTATCAAGCACTTGCTCGGACATCTCGCGGTCGGTGAGGCCGCCGCAGCGCTGGATCAGCCGGTCGGCGAGCGTCGACTTGCCGTGATCGATATGGGCGATGATC
>JALYHK010000122.1 GCA_030776605.1 Pseudomonadota bacterium | reverse complement strand
GCATGCGCCGCGGTGGTTAACGGTCGGTTGCGCCGAACCAGCGGTGGCCGTCTCCAGGGAACCGCTCGCCGCAACGGAGCGTATCCGGCCCGTAACGACCGGGAGCGATCCGTGCCGGAGCTCGAGCGACTGACGCTGAAGCCGCCGCTGGCGCCGATGGAGGCGAAACTCGTCGACTCCCTCCCCTCGGGCGACGCGTGGCGGTACGAGCCCAAATGGGACGGCTTCCGCTGCCTCGTCTTCCGCGACGGCCCGGACGTCCATCTCCAGTCCAAGTCGGGCAAGCCGCTGGCGCGCTACTTCCCCGAAGTGGTCGAGACGGTGCTCGCGATGGATGCCGACCGCTTCGTGGTCGACGGAGAGCTGGTGATCCCGGTCGGCGGCATCCTCTCGTTCGAGGCGCTGCAGCTCAGGCTCCACCCGGCCGAGAGCCGGGTCAAGAAGCTCGCGGCCGAGACGCCGGCGCAGCTGATGCTGTTCGACCTGCTGTTCTTCCGCGAGACCAACTATCTCGACGCGCCGCTCGCGCTCCGGCGCCGCTCCCTCGAGATTCTTCACAGCGCCGAGCGCCGCGACGACGTCCTGCTGTCGCCCTTCACCGAGGAGCGGGCAACGGCGCAGGCGTGGCTCGACATGGCCGGCGGCGCACTCGACGGCGTCGTCGCCAAGCGCAGCGACGGCCGCTACGAAGCCGGCGAGCGGGCGATGCTGAAGGTCAAGCAGCTGCGCACGGCCGACTGCGTCGTCGGCGGCTTCCGCTATGCGGCCGGAAGCGCGGAGGTCGGCTCGCTTCTGCTCGGGCTCTACGACGAGGCGGGCCTGCTCCACCATGTCGGCTTCACCTCGGCCATTCCGGCCGGCGAGCGCGCCGAATTGACGAAGCGGCTCGAGGAGATGCTGGAGCCGCCGGGCTTCACCGGCGACGCGCCCGGCGGGCCGAGCCGCTGGGCAACCGAGCGCAGCGGCGACTGGCAGCCGTTGAGGCCCGAGCTGGTGGCCGAGGTGCGCTACGACCATGTCACCGGCCGCCGCTTCCGCCACGGCACGAAGTTCCTGCGCTGGCGGCCGGACAAGGCGCCGGGCCAGTGCACCCTCGACCAGCTCCGCCACGAGGCGCCGCCCGCCGAGCTCGTCTCGGAGCTGGAGGCGGCGCGGTGAGCGAGCGCATCTTCGCGGGCGTGCGCCTCACCAGCCCCGACAAGGTGCTCTATCCCGAGCAGGGAATCACCAAGGCGGAGTTGGCCGATTACTATCTGGCGGTGGCGGATCGGATGCTGCCGCACGTGGCCTTTCGCCCGGTGACGATGGTCCGCTGTCCCACCGGGCGCGAGAAGAAATGCTTCTACCAGCGCCACGCCGGGTCCGGAGTGCCCGAGCAGCTGAAAGAGGTGACGGTCCCCGGCTTCGCCGAGCCCTACATCTACATCGAGGACGTGACCGGCCTCGTCGCGATGGTGCAGATGGGGGTGCTCGAGATCCACCCCTGGGGCGTTCGCGTAGACGCGCCCGACCGGCCGGACCGGATCGTTTTCGATCTCGATCCCGACGAGGCCCTCGGCTTCGCCCACGTCGTCGGCGCCGCGCTCGAGCTGCGTGAGCGGCTGCGCGCGCTTGGCCTCCGGAGCTTCGTCAAGACCACCGGCGGCAAGGGCCTCCACGTCGTCGTGCCGGTCGAGGCCGGCGGCGATTGGCGGCGCGCCAAGGGCTTCGCGAAGGATGTCGCTGACGCGATGGCCGCCGAGGCGCCCGAGCGCTACCTCGCCCGCATCTCCAAAGCCGAGCGCAAGGGACGGATCTTCATCGACTATCTGAGGAACGACCCCACCTCGACCGCTATCGGCCCCTATTCGACCCGCTCGCGCCCCGGCGCGCCGGTGGCGACGCCCCTCGCCTGGGATGAGCTCGACGGGCGACTCGACCCCGCCGCCTTCAGCGTGGCGACCGTTCCGGGCCGGCTGAGGGCGCTCGGCGGCTGCCCCTGGTCCGATATGGGGCAGGTTGTCCAGCGCCTACCCGACGCGACGCGCCGACGCGCGGGCAAATAGGTCCGATTCGCGAGTCGAAATCCCTTGTCCGAGGGCGCCGGGATGCACATGTTGAAGATCGCTCGCGAGAAAGCCATCGAAAAGGAAAAGTTTCTGGGCTTGAATACAGTATATGTGGTGGACGACGACCGCGAAGTCCGCCTGATGATCAGTTATTTGCTCGCCGGTGCCGAACTAAGCTCGCATCCTTTCGCAAGCGGTGCCGACTTCCTAGCTGACCTCAATGGGCTGGCGCCGGGTTGTATCCTGCTCGACCTGCGCATGCCGGAATTGGACGGCTTTGAGGTGATGACCAATCTCGCGCGCCGCGGCCTCGAATGGCCGGTGGTGATCGTCACCGGCTACGGCGACGTGCCCGCCGCCGTCAAAGCGATGAAGCTCGGCGCGATCGACTTCCTCGAGAAGCCCTTCAAGACCGACGCGCTGCTGCGCGCGCTCGACCTCGGCTTCGCGCTGCTCGAGGAGCGCCGCGAGGCGGCCGAGCGCAAGCGGCAGGCGCGCGAGCGGATCGAGCTCCTTACCGCGCGGGAGACTGAAGTGCTGCAGGGGCTGCTCGGCGGCCTCAGCAACAAGTCGCTCGCCGACCGGCTCGGCATCAGCCTCAGGACCGTCGAGATGCATCGCGGCAACATGATGGACCGGCTGCACGTCGCCAGCCTCGCCCAGGCCTTGACCCTGGCGATGGAGGCTGGTCTCGCGGCGGCCGACGTAAAGCACAACTGAACGGGAACGAAAGCATGGCGGAACAGCAAGCGACGCTGGCCGGCGGCTGCTTCTGGTGCACCGAGGCTGTGTTCAGGGACGTGATCGGCGTCTCGAAGGTCGAGAGCGGCTACACCGGCGGGGATATGGCGAACCCGAGCTATGAGGAGGTATGCAGCGGCCGCACCGGCCATGCGGAGGCGATCCGCGTTACCTTCGATCCGGACGTGATCTCCTACGACGAGATTCTCGACCTGTTCCTCGCCACCCACGATCCGACTCAGCTCAACCGGCAAGGCAACGACGTCGGCACGCAGTATCGCTCGGCGATCTTTCCCCATTCGCCCGAGCAGGAGGCGGCCGCCCGCCGGGCGATCGAGCGGGCGCAGCCGGATTGGCCCGCGCCGATCGTCACCGCCATCGAGCCTCTCGGGGAGTGGTGGCCGGCCGAGGATCATCACCAGGATTATTGGGCCGGCGCCGGGCAGCGGAACCCCTATTGCCTCGCCGTCATCCCGCCCAAGCTCAGGAAGCTCAGGAAGAGCTTCGCCGACAAGGTCAAACAGGCGAACCCCGCCTGAAGGGTCAGCTCCGGGCGGGGCGGGGCGCCGCCGCGCGCCCCAGCCGGTCGTTGATCGCGGCGCCGATCCCCTGCTTCGGAACCGGCGCCACCGCGATGCGCGGGCGGGACTGGAGCTCGGCGCGGTGGAGGCAGGCGAAGAGGCGCCGCGCGGCTTCGGCGAGGTCGCCGCTCGCGCTGAGCGTGTCGTCGCCGACGACGGGGCCGAAACCGATCAGCCATTCGTCCGCCTCCGCCTCCGAGGCGTCGAGCCGCACGGGCTTGGCCGGCGCATAGTGGCTGGGGAGCTGGCCCGGCGCCTCAATCCTCTCGGGCCCCTTCGCCTCCGAGAGCCGCGCCACGGCCGCGATTTCCTCCAACGCAATCGGCCCCGGGCGGAGCAGCCGCACGCCGTCGTCAGAAAAGGCGACGATGGTCGATTCGAGGCCGAGCTCGGTCGGGCCGCCGTCGAGGATCAGCGGGACGCGGCCGTCGAGCGACTTCAGGACGTGCTCGGCGCGGGTCGGGCTGACCGCGCCGCTCGCATTGGCCGAGGGGGCGGCGAGCGGGACAGCGCAGGCCTCGAGCAGCTCCCGCATCGCAGGATGGGCGGGGCAGCGCAGGGCCACGGTCCCGATACCGGCCGTCACCGCAGGGGCAAGGCCGCTGTCCCGGCGCAGCGGCACGACCAGCGTCAGTGCCCCCGGCCACCAGGCGAGGGCGGCGGCGCGCGCGGCCTCGCCCAAGGACCCGAGCCGCTCCGCCTGGGCGAGATCGCGCACGTGGACGATGAGCGGGTTGAAGGCGGGACGGCCCTTGGCTTCGTAGATGCGGGCGACCGCCTCCGGGTCGGTCCCATCCGCGGCGAGGCCGTAGACCGTCTCGGTGGGCACGGCGACCACTTGCCCGGCGCGGATCAATCGCGCCGCCTCGGCGATCGCGGCCTTCCCGCAGGGTAGGATCTGGGTCTGCTTCTGTCGCGGCGGCACGGCCGGGCTATAGAGAAGCGCGCAGGCGGCTCACAACAGCCTGGTTGCGGCAGCCTCATTCCTGTTGCCGCCCTTGTCGAGCCCGACGGTCACGTTCGCAGGTGAGGCGAAGCTATGGCCGGTCAACTCGCAGATCGGGGAACCGACAAGGGCTGGAGCAGTTAAGAGTGCTAGCACTTTCTGCTTGCATCGAGGATAGTGCAAGCATTATATGCTAGCGTGAACCGTAGGCAGAGAAGGGACCCTTGAAGCGATCTTCGCGGACCCGGTTTTCGGCAACGATCCGATGGGCGTCGATCGAAAGCCTGCTGATCGCGGTAGGCTGTGAGGTTGTAGAGGGCAGCGGGTCGCGGGTTCGGTTTGTGAAGGATGGCATGATCCAGGTATTCCACCGGCCGCATCCAGAGCCGGATGCCAAGCGCTACCAGGTGCGTGACGCGCGGGAGTATCTGAGGCGGCTTGGAGTGGAGCCATGAAGAACGTTCTGAGGCATAATGGCTATGTTGCCCGCATCGAATTCGATTCGGATGATCGCATCTTCGTCGGCCGAATTGCCGGCATTGAGGATGGAGTCAGCTTCCACTCTGACACCGTGGAGGGGCTGATCACGGCCTTCCAGGAAGCCCTGTCAGACTATATAGAGACATGCGCCAAGGTCGGGAAGCAACCGGAAAAGCCCTTCTCGGGCAAGGTTTTCCTGCGAGTCGATCCAGCCACTCATGCCAAGGCCACAATCGCGGCCAAACTGGCAGGAAAAAGCCTGAACCAGTTCGGCGAGGAAGCCTTGGAGCGAGCCGCAGACCAACTGCTACCGACTTAAAAAAAATGGCGAGCCCGCAAGCGCCAGACGCGCTGGCAGGACTGAGACAGCACCCGCCCGCCGGAAGTAGGG
>JALYHK010000121.1 GCA_030776605.1 Pseudomonadota bacterium | reverse complement strand
GGTCGGGATTGTGGACGACGTTCCTCGCCCGGCTCCAGCCGGTGACCAGCTCGAGCGGCGGCAGCTCGGGCGGCGGCGGCTCGTCCTCGAGCCGCCAGCTCCCCGTCTCCTCGTAGCGCCCGGCGCGGCGCAGCGCCTCGTCCTCGGCCTCGCGCGCCTTCTGGTAAACCCACATCGCGCGCAGCCGCTCGACATAGGCTTGCTCCGATTCGCCGCGGCGGCGGCGGCGGTGCGGCCGGTCCCATTGCTGCCGCACCGATTTCTCGTGGAGGCAGAGCAATTGGAAGGCCTGGCCGAAGCTCATCGGCGGGATCGGCGGCGGCTCGGCGCTCCGCCATGCGTCGTCGGCATGGCTTTCGGGCAGCGCCGCGATCAGCGCCGCCGCCTCGAGCCGCTCGTAGCCCATTTCGAGCGCGAGCCGGAACTCGCGCGCGAACGCCCGGCTCTGCCGCCGCCGCCGGTAGAAGGCCGCGGGCGAGGCGCCCGCCGCGGCCGCCGACAGCCTGATGTTGGCGGTGGCGCAGAGCGCGGCGAGGAAGGCCTGCTCGGCCGCCTTGGTGAGCTTGCCCTTGTGGGCCGGGCGGAGCTGCAGCCTGCCCGAGCGCGTCCGCACCACCATCGGCTCCCCGCCCTCGGTGCGCAGCGCCATCTCGTCATTCCGGCGAAAGCCGGAATCCAGCTTTGCTTCTCGCTTGCCGTCGCGGGCGGAGCGACAAGATCCGGTCGCCTCCCCTTCCGGCCCCCGCTTCCCCCCGGCGAGGTGGAATCGGGCATGCGCGGCCGCGACCGCCGCGTCCCAGTCCTGAGCGGTTCGTTGCCGGGGATGCGCCGCGCCAGCGGCGTACGCACCATCCGGCCGAGCAGCTGTGTGATGTGAGTCTTGTCGGTTGCGGCGCGAAACGACACCATCACCTCCGCCCTCGGGCAGTCCCAGCCGGTGCTGATGGCATCTTTCGCGATCAGCACTCGCACCTCTGTATCGTCCTGCACACGCTGCGGCTCGACATAGCGCACCGCGTGCTGGCCGAACGTCTCCGTCCGGTGCTCACCGAAGACGTTGGCGAAGGCATCGGGCCCGAGCTGCGGCCACGCTTCGACGATTGTATCGATCCATTGGCCCACCCGGCCCGCGTCCGGCGTGTTCGGCACTTGCAGCACCATCAGCGGGATCACGCTTTCGCTGTCCTGCTCCTTGGCATAGTCGGCCCAGGCCGCGCTAATCTGCCGTAGCTTGCCTGTTGCCCGACGGAGCAACACCGTCTCAAACGCGCCCGTCTCGTCGGGCACGTCGAGTACGATCGTGTCTTTCAGCAGTCCCGAATCCTGCACCTTGGCCGGGTCTACCACCACGTTCGGTAGCATGGTGCGGTTCTGCACTTCCTGCATCGCTTGGGTGAAGCGGTCGATAGTCGCAGAAATGCCCCACACAATCGGGATGGCCGGCACGTCGCCGAACCCGTTGACCAACTGCTTAACGATCGTCATCCGCTCGCCGGCCGCGCTCCGGCCGTTGCCCATGCCCCTGTGCGGCGACGACCGCCGTCCTGCCGATTGAGACGCATCACGGCATGAGTGGTCGTGCCGGAGCCAGCGAAGAAGTCGAGAATGACGGCATTCGATTTATCACTAACGAAGAATCGCAGAGTGTCTTCAACGGCGTACACGCTCTTGGGGAAAGGGAATTTTCGGCCAGGGATAAGTTGCAGAAGCAAGCGACTACCATACTGGGTGGCGTCGTGCGCGGGAATTCGCCACTGTGTGGAGGGTACGGCGATCACCTGGGTCGGAGCTGCATCCCTTCCCACAATAATAACAGCCCCGTCACCGCCAATTCCTTCTGCTTCGTATTCCCCTGATTGGACCTTTTCCCATTCTCCCGGCTTCAAATAGTATACAACGAACCCTTTTTTGCTATCTCCGCCGATTCTGACTCTTCCTGATGCAATGTATTCACGTAGTGTGGCCGGAGAGACTTGCCAACGGCCCTCGCTGCGGTCCTTTCGGAGGGGCAGAACAGGTACGCTGCTATCTCCTCTGCTCGGAGCAGTGGAAACGCCTTTCGGCAAAGGCTCTCCAACATGGACAATTCGACGGGTCGCAGGATCGACGTAAATCGGGTAGAAGCCCCCAGGCGAATCCGAACGCTTTGGCGCCGTGCCTGAGCGCCGCAGCAAGTCCCAACGCGCTTCACCGGTGTGCGTGCGTCCTCTCGTGCTCACCCATTCGCGGCTCAGAGGGAGTCGGGCCGGCGCCGCTTTGCCGAAGGTGACGACGAAAATGTATTCGTCAATCCTAGCGAACTGTCCTGCACGTGCCTGAGCGGCCGGGTTAATCGCACTCGAAATCATCTGCACATCGGAATGGGGAAACGTCTGTTCTAACAAAAGGCCGAGACGTAGATACTCCTTCTCATCGATGGTAACGATCAGCACCGAGTCGGTCGGGTTCAGCAGCTCCTGCGCAACCGAAAGCCGCCGCTCCATCATCGCCAGCCACTTGCTGTGCCGATAATGATCATCCGCTTCGACGTAGTCGTTGTTATACTTCCAGTCTCGTGCGCCGGTATTGTAGGGCGGGTCTATGTATATCGCGTCGATCTTGCCACGATGCGTATAGGTCAGTGCTTTCAGAGCGTGGAAATTCTCGGCGTTGATCACCGTATGGAACGGTTTGTCCCCGCCGCGTTCAACCTTGCCCGTGCTTACCAGCCCGGGAAAGATGAAGTCGCGGAACTCGGCGACAACCACCAGGTCCGCAATTGCCGCTTCCATCGTCTCGGGCTCGGGCGCGTCCTTCAGCTCCAGCCGCGCGCTGCCTGTCGCGATAGCCTTGACCGTCCACAGCCGCTGGTCGCCCTTCGCAGTCGCTCCCCGCTCCGGCAACACTCGCACCTTGTCGCCTTTGCGCACCGAGCGCCCCGGCAGATCGACGACCTCCGGTTGGTGCCGCTCGAAGTTGAGGCCGAACGCGCGGCGCGATTGCAGCGCCTTTATCTCGCGTTCCAGATCAGCCCCAAGCTGCGCGTCCTGGGCCTTGGCGCGGGCAAGCAGTTCCGTCAGCCGCGACATGGCGCCGCCCGCTTAAAATCCGGCAGGAAAATCATGCCCCCTCCATGCGGACCACCCTGCCAACTCCAGCCGTCGCGCGCCAGTATCCTACAAAGAAAAAGGCTCGCCCGGAGAGGCGGGCTCTGTGATCACGCTGCCCACTCAAGGCCGGCGGGACGAAGGTAGGCGCCAGTCGAGAAACTCCTGCTCAAGCTTCTTTGCCATCTCCTCGTTGTCTCGGGCACCTAGGAATATCATCCTGAGCCAGAGCCCCATTCAGGAAAGGACCTGGGGAACCCCTCCCTCCTCCGCGCCTCCGCGTGAACCCCTCCCATTCCAAACGGAATTGCGCGCCGCGCCCGAACGCGCTATGGGCGCCACCTTCCAAGGCATCAGCAATGGAATTGCGGGAGCCCCGGATCGGGTCCGGGGCGTCTGGACCGCTAAGCTTCGACGTTCCATCGAGCCCCGGGGCAGGCCGGGTCCGGCGGGCAAACGAGAGTGAGAGAGACATGGCGAAGAAGATCACGGGCTATATCAAGCTCCAGGTGCCCGCCGGCGCGGCCAATCCGTCGCCGCCGATCGGGCCGGCGCTCGGCCAGCGCGGCGTCAACATCATGGAGTTCTGCAAGGCGTTCAACGCGGCGACCGGGGAGATGGAGAAGGGGATGCCGATCCCGACCCTGATCACCGTCTTCGCCGACCGCTCGTTCGCCTTCGAGACCAAGACGCCGCCGGCGAGCTATTTGCTGAAGCGCGCCGCCAGGATCCAGTCGGGCTCGAAGGAGCCGGGCAAGGAGACGGCGGGGCGGGTGAAGCGCAGCCAGCTTCGCGAGATCGCCGAGACCAAGATGAAGGACCTGAACGCGGTCGACCTCGAGGCGGCGACGCGGATCATCGAAGGCAGCGCCCGCGCGATGGGCCTCGAAGTGGTGGAGGGCTGAGCATGGCCAGGCTTTCCAAGCGGCGCAAGGCGCTCGCCGAGGCGGTCGACACGCAGAGGATCTACGCGGTCGACGAGGCGATCAAGACGCTCAAGGCCAACGCGACCGCCAAGTTCGACGAGACGATCGAGGTGGCGATGAATTTGGGCGTCGATCCGCGCCACGCCGACCAGATGGTGCGCGGCGTCGTCACCCTCCCCGCCGGCACCGGCAAGACGGTGCGGGTGGCGGTGTTCGCCAAGGGCGACAAGGCGGAGGAGGCGAAGGCGGCGGGCGCCGACGTGGTCGGGGCCGAGGATCTGATGGAGACCGTCCAGAAGGGCCAGATCGACTTCGACCGGGTGATCGCGACGCCGGACATGATGGGCGTGGTCGGCCGGCTCGGCAAGATCCTCGGGCCCAAGGGGCTGATGCCGAACCCGAAGCTGGGGACGGTGACCCCCAACGTCGCCGAGGCGGTGAAGGCGGCCAAGGGGGGCCAGGTCGAGTTCCGCGTCGAGAAAGCGGGGATCGTCCATTCCGGCATCGGCAAGGCGAGCTTCGCCAAGGAGGATTTGCGGCGCAACTTCGACGCCTTCGTCGCGGCGATCGTCAAGGCCAAGCCGTCCGGCGCCAAGGGCAAGTACGTCAAGCGCGTCGCCCTCACCTCGACGATGGGTCCCGGGCTCAAGGTCGACGTGGCGGAGGTCGCCAGCGCCTGAGGCGCCGGCGCCGGGCGCGCCAGGAGCGTGGACAGCCGCGGCGGCGCCCTCTAGGGAGCCGGCCGTGCCCGATCCCTACGTGCGCCCGGACGTCCGCGCCTTCCTCGACTTCGTCAACGACCTGCCGGGCCCGCGCAGCCACGAGGTGAGTCCCGCCGAGGCGCGGGCGATGATGCGCCGCGCGCGCGACATCGCCGACGTGCCGGTGGGGCCGCTGGGCGAGGTCCGCGACCTCGTCTGCCCCGGGCCGCGCGGGCCGATCCCGCTCAGGCTCTACGACGCCCGCGAGGCTCGCGAGGAGCAGGGGCCGCTGTTCCTCTTCTTCCACGGCGGCGGCTTCGTCCTCGGCGACCTCGAGACCCACGAGCCCTTCTGCGCCGAGATGGCCCGGCGGCTCGACATGCCGGTGGCGGCGGTCGACTACCGGCTCGCGCCCGAGCATCCGTGGCCGGCCGGCGTCGAGGACTGCATCGCCGCGGCGCGGTGGCTGGCGGAGAGCCCGGAGG
>JALYHK010000120.1 GCA_030776605.1 Pseudomonadota bacterium | reverse complement strand
GGCCGAAGGGATCGACGACGCTGCCGGAGCGATCTCCGTAGAACTGGTCCTCGACCGGCCGGTGGGCGGTCGCGCCGGCCTCCACCGCCCGCGCATAAGCGGCGTCCACGTCCTCGACATAGATCATCAGCAGGCCGCAGGGCCCTCCCCGCGCCTTCGGCCCGAGCATGTTGTGGTCGGGCCATTCGTCGGACAGCATGACGATCGAATCGCCGATCCGGATCTCGGCATGGCCGAGCTTGTCGCCGGCCGGCATACGCAGCACCTCCTCCGCGCCGAACGCCTCTCTGTAGAAGTCGATCGCCCGCGCCGCCCCGTCGACCACCAGATAGGGGGTGACGCTGTGATAGCCTTCGGGAATCGGGTTCGCGCTCATCTGGGGCCTCCCTGATGCGGAACAAAGAGAGACCGCCCCTACACCCGAACGGCGCTTTCGACAAACGGGAATCGACCCGTTAGGAGCGCGGCCATGAGCGGCAGCATCACGCCCGAGACGGTGGCCGAGCACGGGCTTTCGCCGGAGGAATATCAGCGCGTGCTCCACGCTCTGGGCCGCCAGCCGAACCTCACCGAGCTCGGCATATTCTCGGTCATGTGGTCGGAGCATTGCTCCTACAAATCCTCGCGCCTCCACCTGAGGAAGCTGCCGACCTCGGCGCCCTGGGTGATCCAGGGGCCGGGCGAGAATGCCGGGGTCATCGACATCGGCGACGGCCAGGCCGCCGTGTTCAAGATGGAGAGCCACAACCACCCGAGCTACATCGAGCCTTATCAGGGGGCCGCAACGGGGGTGGGCGGCATCCTTCGCGATGTCTTCACGATGGGGGCGCGGCCGATCGCAAACCTCAACGCGCTGCGCTTCGGCCGCCCCGACCATCCCCGGACGCGCCACCTCGTCGCGGGCGTGGTCGCCGGCATCGGCGGCTACGGCAATTGCGTCGGCGTCCCGACGGTCGGCGGCGAGGTGAACTTCCACGCGGCCTATGACGGCAACATCCTCGTCAACGCGATGACCGTCGGGATCGCCGATGCCGACAAGATCTTCTATTCGGCCGCCGCGGGCGTCGGCAATCCCGTCGTCTACGTCGGCTCCAAGACCGGCCGCGACGGCATCCACGGCGCAACGATGGCGAGCGCCGACTTCTTCGAGGATTCGGAGGAGAAGCGCCCGACCGTCCAGGTCGGCGACCCCTTTACCGAAAAGCTGCTGATCGAGGCCTGCCTCGAGCTGATGGCCTCGGATGCGATCGTCGCCATCCAGGACATGGGCGCCGCCGGCCTCACCTCCTCCTCCGTCGAGATGGCGTCCAAGGGGGGCGTCGGGATCGAGCTCGACATGAACGCCGTCCCCTGCCGCGAGGAGGGGATGACGCCCTATGAGATGATGCTGTCGGAATCCCAGGAGCGGATGCTGATGGTGCTGAAGCCCGGCCGTGAGGCCGAGGCGGAGGCGATCTTCCGCAAATGGGAGCTGGACTTCGCCGTGATCGGGCGCGTCACCGATACCGGCCGGCTGGTGCTGAAGTGGAACGACGGAACCGCGGCCGACATCCCGCTGGGGCCGCTGGCGGACGAGGCGCCCTGCTACGACCGCCGCTGGGTGCCGACGCCGAAGCGCGAGCCGCTCGCCGACGTGCCGGACTCCGCCGACCTCGGCGCCGACCTGCTCGTGCTGATGGCCTCGCCCGATCTCGCCTCGCGGCGCTGGATCTGGGAGCAGTACGACTACAAGGTCGGGGCGGACACGGTGCAGGGGCCAGGAGGCGACGCTGCCGTGGTGCGCGTCCATGGCACCGACAAGGCGCTCGCCATCACCACCGACTGCACGCCGCGCTACTGCTACGCCGATCCGGTCGAGGGCGGCAGACAGGCCATCGCCGAGTCATACCGCAACCTGTGCGCGGTCGGCGCCCTTCCGCTGGCGGCCACCGACTGCATGAACTTCGGCAACCCGCAGCGGCCGGAGATCATGGGCCAGTTCGTCGGCTGCATCGAAGGCATGGCCGAGGCCTGCAGCGCGCTCGACATGCCGATCGTCTCCGGTAACGTCAGCCTCTACAACGAGACGAGGAACGAGGACGGCACCAGCCAGGCGATCCTCCCAACTCCGGCGATCGGCGCCGTTGGACTGCTTGACGACTGGCGCAAGGCGGCGACCATTGCCCTGCGCGAAGGGGAGTGGCTGTTCGTCGTCGGCGCACCGGGCGCGTGCCACCTCGGGCAGTCGCTGTGGCTGCGCGAGGTGGTGGGCCGCGAGGAAGGCCCGCCTCCCCCCGTCGATCTTCCCGGAGAGAAAGCGGCGGGGGAGTTCGTCCGCCGCGCCATCGGCGACGGCCTCGCCACGGCAGTCCACGACGTCTCCGACGGCGGCATCTTGATCGCCGCCGCGGAAATGGCGCTCGCCGGCGGCGTCGGCCTGTCGATCGAAGGCGAATGGTTCGACGGCCATGCTGCCGGGCGCCTCTTCGGCGAGGACCAGGGCCGCTACCTCGTCGCCACCCACGCCGCCGAAGGCCTTGCCGACGCCGCCGAAGCGGCGGGGGTCGACATCGCCTTCTTTGGCCGCACCGGCGGCAGGACCGTCGCCGACGACGAGGGGGCCAATCTCTCCGTCCCGCTCGACGCGCTCCGCACTGTGCACGAAGGCTTCTTTCCCGAGTTGATGCGAGGCGAGCTCGGCACGCCCTGAACCCCTTCCAGGCCCGGCTTCCGGCAGGCGACTGTCAGCGGCGGCGCCAGCGCTTGCGGTCGCGCCAGTCGACGACTTCCCAGCCTTCGGCTTCGGCGAGGCGGACGAGGCGCTCGTGCGGGTTGGCGGCGACCGCCTCGTCGGACCAGCGGTGGACCGGCGCGTCCGAGACGTGATCGGAATAGAAGCGAATGTGGACCGCCTCGCGCTCCAGCCCCTCGCGCTGGAGCCATGCCTCGATCATGTCGAGCTTGCCGAGGCCGTAGCAATTGGCGCCGTCGATGCGCGCCACAACCCTGCCCTTCGCGTCGCGCAGGCTGTCGGTGGCGATGACGTCGTCGAAGCCGAGCCGCCGCGCGATGGCGCCGGCGTAGAGGCGGTAGGAGGCGGTCGCCATGACGAGGCGCCGCCCCGCCGCCCGGTCCGCCGCGATGCTGCGCCGCGCGCCGGGCGCGATATTGCTCGCAAGCTGTCGCTCGGCGAAGCTCTCGACCACCGGCTCGAGCTGCTCCGGCGCGACGCCGCGGCCGATCAGCAGACGGTAGTTGACCTCCTTGAGGCGGCCGCGGTCGATCAGCCGCGCGGCGTAGCCGAGCAGCGACAGCACGACCAGCGGCAGCAGGACGAGACGCCACGGCGCGAGCCGAAGGCACGCGTGGATCAGGAAGGGCGTGTAGGTGGCGCGTCGGGTGATCGTGCGGTCCATGTCGTAGATCGCCAGCTGCGCCTTCATGGAACCGGGCAAGCACAGGAGCGTAGCTGCTGTCCATCCTCTCGCTTGCCGCCCGCGCGCTTTTGAAGCATCGTCCGCCCCCGCATGACCGTGATGCCCGATTTCACCGAAACCGAAGAGGCCGGCCGCTGCGTCCTGCGGTTCAGCGGCAACCTGACGCTCGCGCGCATCCGCAAGGTCAACGAGAAGCTGAACGAGCTCGACGGAGAGGCGGACGACGGCCTGGTCGTCGACATCTCAGACGTCGAGCGGATGGACACGGTCGGCGCCTGGCTGATCCACAAGCTCGAGCGCGACCGCGGCGCTGAGGTGCGCGGCGCGACCGAGGACCAGCGCTCGCTGATCGAGCAGGTCGCCCAGGCCGACCAGCCGGTCAAGGTCAGGCCCGACAAGCCCCCCGGGCTATACCAGGTCCTCGCCCAGGTCGGCAGCGCCATCATCGTCGCCGGCAAGACGCTCTACGGCCTGCTCGGCTTCTTCGGCGCGCTGGTGATCGCCTTCTGGAACGTAATCACCCATCCGCGCCGGTTCCGGATCAACGCCGTGGTCCAGCGCTTCGAGGTGGTCGGAGTCCACGCGCTCGGCATCATCGGCCTGATGAGCTTCCTCGTCGGCATCGTCATCGCCCAGCAGGGCGCGGTGCAGCTGAGGCAGTTCGGCGCCGAGGTGTTCACCATCAACCTCATCGGCCGCTCATCGGTGAAGGAGCTCGGCATCCTGATGACGGCGATCATGGTCGCCGGCCGCTCCGGCTCCGCCTTCGCCGCGCAGATCGGCACCATGAAGCTGACGGAGGAGGTGGACGCGATGCGCACCATCGGCGTCTCGCCGATGGAGGCGCTGGTCGTGCCGCGGGTGCTCGCCACCGTGCTGCTGATGCCCCTGCTCGGCTTCTATGCTGCGATGATGGCGATCGTCGGCGGCGGCATGTTCGCCTGGATCGACCTCGACATCCCGCCGATCACCTTCGTCCAGCGCATCCGCGAGGTCGTGCCGATGACCGATCTCTGGCAGATGCTGATCAAGGCTCCGGTGTTCGGGCTGATCATCGCCATGGCGGGCTGCTTCCAGGGACTCCAGGTCGAGAGCAACGCCGAGCAGCTCGGCCTCAGGACCACCGCCGCGGTCGTCCAGGCGATCTTCCTCGTCGTCGTGCTCGACGCCTTCTTCGCCGTTTTCTTCACCTCCGTAGGTTGGCTGTGAGCGGGCGCGAGACCATCATCGAGGTGCGGGGGCTCAAGAACAGCTTCGGCGAGCATGTCGTCCACGAAGACCTCGACCTCGAGGTCCGCCGGGGCGAGATCCTCGGCGTGGTCGGCGGCTCGGGCACCGGCAAGTCGGTGCTGATGCGCGCGATCATCGGCCTCCAGGTGCCCGACGAGGGCGAGATCACCGTCTTCGGCGAGTCGATGATCGACCGGCCCGAGGAGGAGGCCAAGCACGTCCGCCGCCGCTGGGGGATCCTGTTCCAGGGCTCGGCCCTGTTCTCGACGCTCACCGTCGCCGAGAACATCCAGGTGCCGATCCGCGAATATTTCCCGCAGATGGACGAGAAGCTGCTCGACGAGATCGCCGCCTATAAGGTCGTGATGAGCGGACTGCCGGCGGACACCGGCCCGAAATTCCCAGCCGAGCTCTCCGGCGGCATGAAGAAGAGGGCGGGCATCGCCCGCGCGCTCGCGCTCGATCCCGAGCTCCTCTTCCTCGACGAGCCGACCGCGGGGCTCGATCCGATCGGCGCCGCCGCCTTCGACCAGCTGATCAAGGAGCTGCGCGACGCGCTCGGCCTC
>JALYHK010000119.1 GCA_030776605.1 Pseudomonadota bacterium | reverse complement strand
GCCTTCGCCGGGACACAATAACAGGAGTAAGCCCCGGACAGGTTCCGGACCCGGCTGAAGAGAAAGGAAGAACCGAATGTCCCGCCGCCGCCGCCCCGAAAAGCGCGAAGTGCTGCCCGATCCCCGTTTCGGGGACGTGGTCCTCTCCAAGTTCATGAACTCGGTCATGCTCGACGGCAAGAAGTCGGTGGCCGAAGGCATCGTCTACGGCGCCCTCGACACGATCGAGGCGCGCGCCAAGCGCGACCCGCTGCAGATCTTCCACGATGCGCTCAACAACGTGAAGCCGGGGATCGAGGTGCGCAGCCGCCGCGTCGGCGGCGCCACCTACCAGGTGCCGGTCGAGGTGCGCCCGGAGCGCGCCCAGGCGCTCGCCATCCGCTGGCTGATCTCGGCGGCGCGCTCGCGCGGCGAGAACACCATGTCGGCGCGCCTGTCGGGCGAGCTGATGGACGCGGCCAACAATCGCGGCAATGCGGTCAAGAAGCGCGAGGACACGCACCGCATGGCCGAAGCCAACCGCGCCTTCTCGCATTATCGCTGGTGAGGAATAGCCGGATCGTGCTCCTGCGAAAGCAGGAGCCCCGTCGCTGAGTCAGTCTGGACTCCTGCCTTCGCAGGGGCTCACGAAAGCCCGACAGGGCATTGGAGTTTGAAGTCATGGCCCGCAGCCATCCGCTGGAACGCTACCGCAACATCGGCATCATGGCCCACATCGATGCGGGCAAGACGACGACGACGGAGCGCGTCCTTTATTATACCGGCAAATCCTACAAGATCGGCGAGGTGCACGAGGGCACCGCGACGATGGACTGGATGGAGCAGGAGCAGGAGCGCGGCATCACCATCACGTCGGCCGCGACGACCTGCTTCTGGAACGATCACCGGATCAACATCATCGACACGCCGGGCCACGTCGACTTCACCATCGAGGTCGAGCGCTCGCTGCGCGTGCTCGACGGCGCCGTCGCCGTGTTCGACGGCGTCGCCGGCGTCGAGCCGCAGTCGGAGACCGTCTGGCGCCAGGCCGACAAGTACAAGGTCCCGCGGATGTGCTTCGTCAACAAGCTCGACCGGATGGGCGCGAACTTCGACATGTGCGTCTCGATGATCAAGGACCGGCTCGGCGCACGCCCGATGGTGATGCAGCTGCCGATCGGCGTCGAGAGCGATTTCGCCGGGGTCGTCGATTTGGTCGAGAACCGGGCGATCGTCTGGCTCGAGGAGAGCCTCGGCGCCAAGTTCGAGATCCGCGACATCCCCGACGACATGAAGGGGGCCGCCGAGGAAGCCCGCATGCACCTCATCGAGATGGCGGTGGAGCAGGACGACGAGGCGATGGAGGCCTATCTCGAAGGCAACGAGCCCGACGTCGCGACGCTCAAGAAGCTGATCCGCAAGGGCACCTTGAACTTCTCGTTCGTGCCCGTGCTCACCGGCTCGGCGTTCAAGAACAAGGGCGTCCAGCCGATGCTCGACGCGGTCGTCGACTATCTTCCCTCGCCGCTCGACGTGCCCCCGATCAAGGGCGTCAAGCTCGACGGCGAGACCGAGGACACGCGCCCGGCGGACGACAATGCGCCCTTCGCCGCGCTGGCCTTCAAGATCATGACCGACCCGTTCGTCGGCACGCTCACCTTCGCGCGCATCTATTCGGGCAAGCTCGAGAGCGCCTCCACGGTGATGAACTCGGTCAAGGACAAGCGCGAGAAGGTCGGCCGGATGCTGCTGATGCATGCCAACGACCGCGAGGACATCAAGGAGGCCTATGCCGGTGACATCGTCGCTCTGGTCGGCCTCAAGGACACCACCACCGGCGACACGCTCTGCGCGCCCAACGCTCCGATCATCCTCGAGAGGATGGAGTTCCCCGATCCGGTGATCGAGGTCGCGGTCGAGCCCAAGACCAAGGCCGACCAGGAGAAGATGGGCATTGCGCTCAACCGGCTGGCGGCCGAGGACCCGAGCTTCCGCGTCTCCTCCGACCCCGAGAGCGGCCAGACCATCATCAAGGGGATGGGCGAGCTCCACCTCGAGATCCTCGTCGATCGGATGAAGCGCGAGTTCAAGGTGGACGCCAACGTCGGCGCGCCGCAGGTCGCCTATCGCGAGGCGCTCGCGCGTCCGGTCGAGGTCACCTATACTCACAAGAAGCAGTCGGGCGGCTCCGGCCAGTTCGGCGAGGTGAAGGTGGCGCTCGAGCCGGGCGAGCGCAGCTCGGGCATCGAGTTCATCGACGAGATCAAAGGCGGCAACATCCCGCGGGAATACATTCCGTCGGTCGAGAAGGGGATGCGCGAGACCGCCGAGACCGGCTCCTTGATCGGCTTCCCGATCATCGACTTCAGGATCCGGCTGATCGACGGCAAGTATCACGACGTCGATTCGTCGGCGCTCGCCTTCGAGATCACGGGCCGCGGTGCGATGCGCGAGGCCGCCCAGAAGGCCGGCATCAAGCTGCTCGAGCCGATCATGAAGGTCGAGGTGGTGACGCCGGAGGATTATCTCGGCGACGTCATCGGCGACCTCAACAGCCGGCGCGGCCAGATTCAGGGCACCGACACCCGCGGCAACGCCCAGGTGGTCGAGGCGATGGTGCCGCTTGCCAATATGTTCGGCTACGTTAATGAGCTGCGGTCCTTCACGCAGGGGCGCGCCCAATACACCATGCAATTCTCTCACTACGAGGAAGTGCCCGCGAACGTCGCCGAGGAGGTCCGGGCGAAGCTCGCCTGAGCCGCTCCGGCAAGCGTGAATTTGAACAGAAAGACGAGGGTTAGGGAAAATGGCGAAAGCTAAGTTCGAGCGGACGAAACCGCACTGCAACATCGGCACCATCGGTCACGTCGACCATGGCAAGACGTCGCTCACCGCGGCGATCACCAAGGTGCTCGCCGAGACCGGCGGCGCCACCTTCACCGCCTACGATCAGATCGACAAGGCGCCGGAGGAGAAGGCGCGCGGCATCACCATTTCGACCGCCCACGTCGAATATGAGACCGAGAAGCGCCACTATGCGCACGTCGACTGCCCCGGGCACGCCGACTATGTGAAGAACATGATCACGGGTGCCGCCCAGATGGACGGCGCGATCCTGGTCGTCTCGGCTGCCGACGGCCCCATGCCGCAGACCCGCGAGCACATCCTGCTCGCCCGTCAGGTCGGCGTGCCGGCGCTGGTCGTGTTCATGAACAAGGTCGACCAGGTCGACGACGAGGAGCTGCTCGAGCTGGTCGAGCTCGAGATTCGCGAGCTGCTCTCGTCCTACGACTTCCCGGGCGACGACATTCCGATCATCAAGGGCTCGGCGCTCGCCGCGCTCGAGGACAGCGATCCGAAGATCGGGCGCGAGGCGGTGCTCGAGCTGATGCGCGCGGTAGACGATTACATCCCGCAGCCCGAGCGGCCGCTCGACAGGCCGTTCCTGATGCCGATCGAGGACGTCTTCTCGATCTCGGGCCGCGGCACCGTCGTCACCGGCCGCGTCGAGACCGGTGTCATCAAGGTCGGCGAGGAAGTCGAGATCGTCGGCATCCGCGACACCCAGAAGACGGTCGTCACCGGCGTCGAGATGTTCCGCAAGCTGCTCGACCAGGGCCAGGCAGGCGACAATATCGGCGCGCTGCTGCGCGGCGTCGGCCGCGACGAGGTCGAGCGCGGCCAGGTCCTGGCCAAGCCCGGCTCGATCACGCCGCACACCGACTTCAAGGCCGAGGTCTACGTCCTTTCGAAGGACGAGGGCGGCCGGCACACGCCGTTCTTCGCCAATTACCGTCCGCAGTTCTACTTCCGCACGACCGACGTGACCGGCGAGGTGCAGCTGCCGGAGGGGACGGAGATGGTGATGCCCGGCGACAATGTGAACATCGGTGTCAAGCTCATCGCACCAATCGCGATGGACCAGGGCCTGCGCTTCGCCATCCGCGAGGGCGGCCGGACCGTCGGCGCGGGGGTTGTCGCCGAGATCACGAAGTAATATAGGGCCCGCAGCCGCCCGGATCGCGCAGATTCGGGCGGCTCGCCCATTAGTGAGGTGTTTGGCCGCTCCGGGGCCGGAAGGGTCCGGAAGGCTTTGTTTGGTTTGCCCCCTCGGGGCCGGCTCTTTGGCATCGGTAAGCAGGCATGGAAACGCAGAACATCCGGATTCGCCTGAAGGCGTTCGATCACCGTGTGCTCGATCAGGCCACGGGCGACATCGCCGACACCGCTCGGCGGACGGGTGCCCTCATCCGCGGTCCCATCCCGCTGCCGACGCGCATCGAGAAGTTCACCGTCAACCGCTCGCCGCACGTCGACAAGAAGTCGCGCGAGCAGTTCGAGGTGAGGACGTACAAAAGGCTGCTCGACATCGTGCAGCCGACGCCGCAGACGGTCGACGCGCTGATGAAGCTCGATCTCGCCGCCGGCGTGGACGTGGAGATCAAATTGGCCTGATGGCCGATATGCCCCTGCGCAAGCAGGGGCCCGGATCTGGGCTCCTGCTTGCGCAGGAGCACAAGGATCGAGGGATACCGCGGAAGCTTGCTTCCGGTCTGCGTCCCCGCCGCTGCGCCCCTCGGGGTGGAGCATTGGCCCAGGCGGGGCACGCATGTTTTCGGGCTGAACACGCCCCCGGCAATGGTGCCGCGGGGCCTCTGTCGCAGGAGTTTTGGTCATGCGCACCGGCGTGATCGCGAAGAAGATGGGAATGACCCGCCTGTTCCAGGAGGACGGCCGGCACGTGCCGGTCACCGTCCTGGCGCTCGAGGGGGTCCAGGTGGTGGCCCGCAAGGGGGCGGACCGCGACGGCTATGTCGCGCTCCAGCTCGGCGCCGGCACCGCCAAGGCAAAGAACGTCGCCAAGCCGCAGCGCGGCCATTTCGGCAAGGCCGAGGTGGAGCCGAAGGCGCGGGTCGCCGAGTTCCGCGTCGCGGACGACGCGCTGCTCGACGTCGGCGCGACCATCAGCGCCGACCATTTCGTTCCGGGCCAGCTGGTCGACGTTTCCGGCGTCACCCAGGGCAAGGGCTTCGCCGGCGCGATCAAGCGCTGGGGCTTCGGCGGCCTCAGGGCCAGCCACGGCGTCTCGATCTCGCACCGCTCGCACGGCTCCACCGGCCAGCGCCAGGACCCGGGCAAGGTATTCAAGGGCAAGAAGATGGCCGGGCATATGGGTGCCCGGCGGGTGACGACGCAGAACCTGGAGGTGGCCGGGGTCGACGCCGAGCGCGGGC
>JALYHK010000118.1:2279-5226 GCA_030776605.1 Pseudomonadota bacterium | reverse complement strand
AGCTCAGGCTGCTCGACCGGCGGATGAGGCTGGTCAACTGGTCGATCAGCGCCTGCACGGCGAGCGCGCTGTTCGTCTGCCTGGTCGTCGGAATCCTATTCGTCGCCGAATTTGCCGATTTCGCCTTCGGGCGCTCGATCGCGCTGCTGTTCATCCTCGCGATGCTGCTCCTGATCGTCGGGCTCGTCCTGTTCCTCTACGAGGTGCGGGTGGCGATGCGGTCGCTGCGGACTCGCTGGGGGATGCGGGAGGGGGAGCGCGGCTGACGCGGCTCAGCCGGCGGCCTCGACACGCTCGCAGAAAAGAGGGAATGTATCGCCGCGCGCCGGAAGGGGGCATCAGCTGACCGACGACAAACTGTTCCGCAGCTTTTTCATGGCCGGCTTCGAATGCTCCTCCCACCGCCGCAAGGACGGGGTGCGCCTGGACCTGATCCGGGCGACTGCGCACGACCTGCACGCGCGCGACGATTACCGCCGCTGCGCCGAGCTCGGCCTCGCCACGATCCGCGACGGGCTGCGCTGGCACCTGATCGAAACCGCGCCGCGCAGTTACGACTGGTCGAGCTGGGTTGCGATGATCGAAGCCGCCGCGGAAGCCGGCGTGCAGGTCGTCTGGGACATGTTCCACTACGGATCGCCCGACCATCTCGGCCAGACGTCGCCGGACTTCCCCGAGGCGTTCGCGCGCTTCGCGGCGGAAGCGGTGCGGATCCATCGCGAGGTCGCCGGCGAGGCGCCGCTGATCTGTCCGGTGAACGAGATCTCGTTCTTCGCATGGGCGGTCGAAACCGGCTATTTTCCGCCCCGCGGGGTCAGGAAGGGCGGGTGGTTCAAGCGCCAGCTGGTGCGCTGCGCGATCGCCGGCGTGGAGGCGATGCGCGCGGCCGAGCCGGGCTGCCGCTTCGTCTGGGCCGAACCGCTGATCCACGTCGCGCCGCGCGACAGGAGCCGCGCCGAAGCGAAGCGCGCGGAGGCGTATCGCGTGGCGCAGTTCGAAGCCTACGACCTGCTGGTCGGCCGCACCGAGCCCGAGCTCGGCGGCCGGCCCGAGATGATCGACGTGCTCGGCCTCAACTTCTACCCGCACAACCAATGGTATTACCGAGGCCCGACGATCCCGATGGGGCACCATGAATATCGCCCTCTGGCGGACATGCTCGTCGAGGTCGCAGAGCGGTTCGGCAAGCCGATCTTCCTCGCCGAGACGGGCGCCGAAGGCTCCGGGCGGCCGGCATGGCTGCATTATGTCTGCGACGAGGTGCGCGACGCGATCGGCCGCGGCGCGCCGTTCCACGGCATCTGCCTCTATCCGGTGACCAGCTATCCCGGCTGGGACAATTCCCGTCACGCCGAGGTGGGGCTGTTTTCGACGCCGCTGGCGAACGGCGAGCGCAGGCTGTTCGAGCCGCTCGCCGCGGAACTGGAGCGGCAGCGCCTCCTGTTCGGTTGAGGCGATGTCCGATCAAACGGCTTGCGCGGCCAGCTGCGCTATTGCACGGTCCCGCCGCCATCCCGCCCGGAGACTCCTCGGCATGATCAAGAGCATCGCTGCGCTCTCGCTGCTCCTCTTCTCGACCGCCGCGCTCGCCCAGCAGGCCCGGGACCGGGAGCAGAGGCGAGGCGAGCAGAGCTGGGACGTGGCCAACCCGCCGCTGCCGACGCGGCCGGTGCGGATCGACGTCAGCGAAGGCACCTGGATGAACCTCGACGTCAGCCCGGACGGGCGGACGATCGCCTTCGACCTGTTGGGCGACATCTACACCCTGCCGATCACCGGCGGCCGCGCCACCCGCATCGCCGAGGGCCTGCCGTTCGAGAGCCAGCCGCGCTTCTCGCCAGACGGGCGGCAGATCGCCTTCACCTCCGACCGCGGCGGCGGCGACAACATCTGGGTGATGGACGCCAGCGGCCAGAACCGGCGCCAGATCACCCGCGAGAATTTCGAGCTGCTGAACGGCCCCACCTGGTCGCCCGACGGCCAGTATATCGCCGCGCGGAAGCACTTCACCACCCAGCGCTCGCTCGGCACCGGCGAGATCTGGCTCTATCACGCCAGCGGCACCGGCAGCGGCGTCGCGCTGGTCACCCGGCCCAGCCCGCAGCACCAGAAGGAGCTCGGCGAGCCGGTGTTCGCGCCGGACGGCAGCGCCATCTACTTCAGCCGCAACACCACGCCCGGACCGATCTTCGAATATGCCCAGAACACCAACCTCCAGGTGTTCGCGATCGAGCGCTACGACATGCGCACCGGCGAGCGCACCCAGGTCGCCGGCGGCCCCGGCGGCGCGGTCCGGCCGAACCCGTCGCCGGACGGGCGCTTCCTCGCCTTCGTCCGCCGCGAGCGCGGACGCTCGCGGCTCTTCGTCAAGGACCTCACCACCGGCGAGGAGCGGCGCATCTACGACGAGCTGGACCTCGACCTCCAGGAGACGTGGGCGGTCCACGGCGTCTATCCGTCGATGGACTGGCTGCCCGACAGCCGCACCATCGTCTTCTGGGCGGGCGGGCGCATCCGCCGGATCGACCGCGACGGGACGAACCTCGCCGAAATCTCGTTCCGGGTCTCCGACACGCGGGCGGTGATCGATCCGCCCCGGCCCCAGGTGGAGGTCGCGCCCGACAGCTTCACGACGCGGATGCCGCGCTTCGCCACCATCTCGCCGGACGGGCGCCAGGTGGTGTTCGAGACGCTTGGGCGTCTCTATGTTCGCGACACCGGCGGCAACGCCGCGCCGCGCCCGCTGACCGCCGGGGACGGCGACTTCCAGATCTTCCCCTCCTGGTCGCGCGACGGCAGCCGGATCGTCTTCGTCAGCTGGAACGATCAGCGGCTCGGCGAAATCCGCACCGTCGCGCCGGACGGGTCGGACCTGCGCACTGTGACCCGCGTCCCCGGCCACTATCGCAGCCCGCGTTTCTCCCCCGACGGGGCGACGATCGTGTTC
>JALYHK010000118.1:0-2269 GCA_030776605.1 Pseudomonadota bacterium | reverse complement strand
GTGTTCGAGGCCGGCGAGGGGGGCTTCCTGACCTCGGAGCGCTGGTCGGAAAACCCCGGCGTCTTCCGCGTGCCGGCCGCCGGCGGCGAGGCGGTGCGGCTGGTGCGCAGCGGCGACAATCCGCATTTCGGGGCGGCGTCCGACCGGCTGTTCCTGGAGGTCACCGAGGAGCAGAAGAGGCGGCTGATCAGCGTCGATCTCAACGGCGCCGACCGCCGCGTCCACGCCGAGGGGCAGCTCGCCACCGGCTACGAGGTCTCCCCCACCGGCGAGCACCTCGCCTTCCGCGAGAATTACAACGTCTTCGTGATGCCCTTCGCGCCGGGCGCGGCGACGCTCACCGTCGGCTCGCGCGGCGGGCAGCTGCCGGTGACCCGCGCCACGGGCGACGGCGGCTCCTATTTCCACTGGGCCGAGGGCGGCCGCACGCTCGGCTGGACGCTGGGCCCGACGCTCTACCGCGCCAGCGTGGCCGAGATGATCCGGCGCGCGCCCGGCGGCAGCTACACGCCGCCGCGCCAGGGAATCTCGCTGTCGATCCCGGTGACCGCCGAGCGGCCGCAGGGCCAGATCGCGCTGGTCGGCGCCCGCATCGTCACCATGGCCGGCGAGGACGGCGGGGTGATCGAGGACGGGGTGATCCTGATCGAGGGGAACCGGATCCGCCGGGTCGGCCGCCGCGGCGAAGTCGCGATCCCGGCAGGCGCGCAGCAGGTCGACCTCGCCGGCCGGACCATCATTCCGGGGCTGATCGACGGCCACGCCCACGGCCCCCAAGGCGTCGGCGAGATCATCCCGCAGCAGAATTGGTCGGCGCACGCCCATCTGGCGTTCGGCGTCACCACGGTGCACGATCCGAGCTCGACCTCGAGCGAGATATTTCCCGCCGGGGAGATGCAGCGGGCCGGCATCATCCTGGCGCCGCGGATCTTCTCTTCCGGAGAGATCGTCTACGGCGCCCGAAACCCCGGCCGCTATGCGGTGATCGACAGCTATGAGGATGCGCTCGCCCATGTCCGCCGGCTGAGGCTGCAGGGCGCGCACAGCATCAAGAACTACAACCAGCCGCGCCGCGACCAGCGCCAGCAGGTCGTCGCCGCCGCCCGCGCCGAGAACATCGCGGTGGTGGCCGAAGGCGGGTCGCTGTTCGGCATGGACATGACCATCATCGCCGACGGCAACACCACGCTCGAGCACAACATCCCGCAGGCGCGGCTCTACGAGGACGTGCTGAGCTTCTTCAGCCAGACCCGCGTCGGTTATACCCCGACGCTGGTCGTCACCTACGGCGGCCTTGCCGGCGATCCCTATTGGGCGCAGGCGACGCGGGTGTGGGAGCATCCGCTGCTCACCCGCTTCGTGCCGCCGGCCGCGCTTGCCGACCGGATGCGGGTCACCACAGCGCCGCCCGACCAGTTCGTCGACCAGTATAGCGCGCGCGAGTCGGACCGCCTGGAGGACCGCGGCGTCCCGGTCAGCATCGGCGCCCACGGCCAGCAGCAGGGCCTCGCCGCCCATTGGGAAATGTGGTCGTTCGTCCGCGGCGGCATGACTCCGCTGGAGGCGCTCGAGGCTGCGACCGTCACTCCGGCGCGGGTCTACGGGTTCAGCGACATCGGCACGCTCGAGCCGGGCAACCTCGCCGACCTGGTCATCCTCGAGGCCAATCCGCTGGAGGACATCCGCAACTCCGACCGCATCACCCATGTGATGCTCAACGGCCGCCTCTACGACGCCCAGACGCTCAACGAGGAGGTCACCGGCAACCGCCGCCGCCAGCCCTATTTCTGGGAGGACGCGGCGGCGCAGTGAGCCGCCGCGCGCGATACCGTCCGGCCGGCCGGCCGTGAGCGGCGAATCCGCATTCATCGCGGCGCTGCGCGGCCTTGCCTCGGACCCCGCCGCGCGGGCGCTCGCCGACGATGCGGCGGTGCTCGAGTTCGGCGGTGCCAGCCTCCTCCTCACCCACGACATGATGGTCGAGGGCATCCACTTCCTTGCCGACGACCCGCCCGACGACGTCGCCTGGAAACTGGTCGCCGTGAACCTCTCGGACCTCGCCGCCAAGGGTGCGCGCCCCATCGGCGTGCTGCTCGGCTATGCCCTCGGCGGGGATGGATGGGACGGTGCCTTCGCCAAGGGCCTGGCGACGGCGCTCGGCGCCTTCGGCATCCCGCTGCTCGGCGGCGACACGGTGGCGGTGCCGGCGGGGGCGCCGCGGACGCTCGGGGTGACCGCGATCGGGCGGGCAGCCGGGCCGGTCCCGTCG
>JALYHK010000117.1 GCA_030776605.1 Pseudomonadota bacterium | reverse complement strand
CGGCGGCCCCGGGACCGAGCTGATCGAGGAGCCCGAGCCCGAGCCCGAGGCCGAGCCCCAGCCGCTCGCCCGCACGCCGGTCGACGAGCACAGCATTGCGGACCTGATGGCGCGGCTGGAGCGGGGGCTGGCCAAGCGGCTGCGCCAGCGCGGGGTATTTCCCGACCCCGACCCGGCCACTCCGCCGGTCTTCGCCGGCGAGGGCGACGAGCGGCTGCGCAGCGCGATCGAGAACCTCCAGAAGATGGCGTCGCGCGCGGGCTAGCCGTCCTCCACGGTCAGCCCCTCGATCCGGATTCGCACTTCGCCGCCGCCGGGCGCCCGCTCCTCGCCGAGCAGCGCGAGATCGGCGAGGATGTGGCCGCGCAGGTCGAGCGCCGGGTCGCCGAGTGCGGCGAGGAACGCGTCCGCCGCCTCGCCGGCGCGCGCGCCCGCAAGGCTGAACAACATGCGATGGCGCGCGCCGACGAACGTGACGCTCGACCATCCGCGGCTGACCATCTCGTGAAGTGTGAAGGCGATCCCGAAAGGCGCGAAAGCCGCCTGGATCGCGCGCAGCAGCGCCGTCGCCGCGTCGTGCGTCACTTTCTGCATGGCTCGTCCCCGAGCGCCGCCTCCGCGCGGTCGAGAAAAGCAGCGACCCGGCGGACGGTCCTGCTGGAGAGTTCGCGCCCCCGGCGCAGCTCGCGCATCAGGTTGGGGTCGCCGAGGACTTCGCGGCCGAAGCGCGTCGGCGAGGTGGCGCTGCGTTCAAGGTAGCGCTCGATGCGGGCGATGAGGCTCATGGCGGGATACTCCTTTCCGAATCGATGTTCCTGGTCTGTTCCAGCGTCGGAGGAAATTTCCTACTTGTCTGGCGATTGTATACTTGACGTACCAGCCAGAGGGTCTAGGAGATGGCTGACAGGCCGGCGCAAAATGAGATTTATCTCACCCCTTCGGCGATCGAAGCGGGCGCTTCGGTCGTGCGCGACTACCGCGAGATATCGGACGATGCCGAACTAGCATCGAGGGTTTATACCGCCATGCAGGCAGCTTTGGCAGGCGCGTCCGCTCTTCCGGAAAGCAGTGACTGATCAAGTCTCCCATGGCGAGCCTGATGGCCCCTAGATCGGCCGTGGCCTCCGCTAGGGCGCTGATGTGGAAATAAAGGTCTTCCATGTGGTGCCGCTCACGAATGCCTACGAAGTTCATGTTGACCCAGACGCCGCGCTCATCGGTGGCAGCCGTAAAATGGTGTGTGAGTCGGTCACGGAAAAATTGAATGTCTCCGAGGTGCCTAAACATCTCGTCCAGAAGTGCCCTGCGCTTTGGCGAGGCCTTGGTCGCCCGCATTAGGCGCTTGATGGTGTCTTTCAGGGGTGACATCCGTTGACCGCCCAGGAGTGCCAGGAGCACGTCCCTGTCCTTCCTTCGCTCCTTGAGAATGATCGCGTAAACGGCGGTTGAAAGCTCGGTTTCCACTGCCGTGTACGAGTGGAAAAAGCTCCCTAGCAGGAGGCAGAATGCTGCATGATCTTCCTCTTGCTCCAGCGGTGCGGTAGTAGGTTTAGCCATGACAGACCCCACGGAAGACAAGCCGGAAGAGATAGAGGCACGGATGCTCGGCGGGCTCAAGCGGGCGCTGGCGACGAAGCCGATGCGTCACAAACCCGTTGACAAGAAGGGCCGCCGGGATTCTAACGAACCTCGACGGCCCTCCCGTCCTAGCCGATCAGGCTAGCACTTGCGGGGCTTACGACGGACGTGGCGCTTAACCGGTACCGTCTTCGGCCCCTTCGGGCGCGTTCTGCACCCGCACGTGGACTTTGCCATGACAACCTCCTTTCTAGGCATTGCTGCCCGTCCATTCAGCCGCCTAGCGAGGCGGAGCACGGCTTAGTCCTGTCCCACTGATTCCGACTCTTTGTTCCAGAGTCTACAGACGATGCGGCGAACCGCTCGTCGCAATTATTTGAAGTAGCGTTTGCGGCGCTCGCCCCATCGGTTGTGCTTACGCTTCCACCATCGCAGGAAGCGCTCCGCTTCCTTCTTCGGATCGGTGACGGGACGGCCTTTGCGCTTCGGCTCCGGCGCCGCCGGTTCAGGCGACGATAGGAGTCCGCCGATAGGTGAGGCGGCGGCCAATGGCGCCTAGCAGGGCGGTGTCAGTGCGCGCGCGGTCGTCCATGCCATTGGCTTGGCGGAAGCTGTAGCGGAACTCGAACTCGGCGAGATAGCGGTGAAGGTGCTTCTCGGCGCAGTGCTGGTAGACGCCGCGCATCCCGCGCTTGAAGATGCTGAAACAGCCTTCGACGGTGTTGGTGGTGATATCGCCGCGGACGTATTCCTTGTTGTAGTGCAGGACGGTGCCATGCTCGGCGAACTGGCGGCCGATCCTGCGATAGATGGTGGACTCGTCCGTCATTAGGCGGGCCTCGCGGGAGAGGTTTTCCAGCACGATCGGCTGAATGAGGCTGCCAGCGGCCTTCTCGACGTGGAACAGGCGGCTGCGGCCCGTGTCGCGGTCAACGAGGCCGAGAACGGCCATCTTGTGGTGATAGGCGCCCTTCGTCGGCTTGCCCTTCTTGCGGCCGATGAAGGTTTCGTCGATCTCGACGGCGCCGCCGCCGGAACCGAACGGTGCCAGATCCCCGGAGCGCATGGCTTCGCGGACACGGTGCGCCATGAACCATGCCGACTTGTACGTGATGCCGAGCGAGCGGTGCAGTTGGTGGGCGCTAATGCCCTTCTTGCTGCCAGCCATAAGGCGGAACGCGAGAAGCCACTTGTTCAGGGGGATCTTGCTGTCCTCGAAAATGGTGCCGACCGTCACGGTGAACGGCTTGCGGCACGCATTGCACTTGTAGACGCCGGGGCGGGTGCTCTTGCCCTTGAGCTTCCTGATCTTCTCAGAGCCGCCGCAGTGCGGGCAGACCGGACCGTTCGGCCAGTGGATGCCTTCCAGGTATTCGCGGGCCTTGTTGGGGTCCTGATAGATAGGGTTGGTGAGGTCGAACATCGGGGCGGCTCCTAGCCTGTCCCCACCTTGCTACCCCATCTTATCTGGTACGTCAAGTATACAATCGCCACTTGTCTAGGAAAAATCCTATCGGTATTGCCGCCATTATGGATGAAGCCGGCGCCCGCGCCGCGCTCGCGCGGCTGATCGAGGAGCAGCGGGCCGACTATGCCGGCCTTTCGCGGCTGATCGGGCGCAACCCCGCCTACATCCAGCAATATATCAGGCGCGGGACGCCGCGGCGCCTCGCCGAGCGGGACCGGCGCCTCCTCGCCCGCTATTTCGGAGTGGCGGAGGAGCTGCTCGGCGGTCCCGCCGCCAGCGCCGACGATCGCGACGACCCGATGGTGCGGGTAGCGCGGCTCGACGTCGGCGCCTCGGCCGGCGCCGGTGCGCTCGATCCCCACGAGCGGCCCCGCGGCCATTTCGCCTTCGATCCGGCCTGGCTGCGCCGCATCGCCGGCGATCCCAAGCGGCTGTCGATGATCCGGGTGGAGGGCGATTCGATGGCGCCGACGCTCGCCGACGGCGACGAGATATTGGTCGACCGCGGCGCCGGCGCCGAGCGGCTGCGCGACGGCATCTATGTGCTGAGGATCGATGAGGCCCTGGTGGTGAAGCGGGTCGCGCCCAACCCCGCCGGCCGCACCGTCTCGATCCGCAGCGACAATCCGGCCTATCCCGACTGGCCCGACTGCGACCCCGCCGCCGTCGAGATCGTCGGCCGCGTCGTCTGGGCCGGCCGCCGGATCGCCTAGGGGCGAGCAGTTCAGTGCCCGCGTCGGCGGTCGATGAGCCACACGATCAGGAGGAGGGTCAGCCCGAGCCCGAGCCCGGCGACCAGGCCGATGCTCGGCTCGCCCGCGACGACGCCCCCCACCGCCCCGGCGATGATGCCGGCGGCGAGCAGCGACCCGCCCGAACGGGGCGCCTTGCGTCGATTGCGCGCCATCGCGCCTCCATGGCAGCGGCCAATCGCCTTTCCAAGCCCGTGGTGAACGCGCCGTTGAGCAGTTCCGCAGGGCCAATTGGCAACCGCAGGCGCGCTAGCGAGGCGGGAATCGGGACAAGCTGGGGGCCTCTTCTTGCACGATCATATCCATCTTGCCGACACGGCCGCCGTCTCGGAAGCGGCCGACCTCATCAGCCGCTTCGGCTGCCACGCCGCGAGCGAGGCCGCCCGGCGTGCGGGAGTGAGCCGCAGCCTCGGCAACATTGTCCACTATTGCCGCTGGCGGCAGATCGAGCGGCTGATCGCGCGCCTCGACGCGGGAAGGGCCGGCGAGACCCTCCATTAGGCGATCCGTTCTGGCGCCATACAGGAGCGGCGGCTAGATTCGCGGCCATGCCGCGCTGCCTGTCAAGGAATTCGGCTTGAGCGAGGTCGCCGCCGACGGGGCGGGGCGGCCCGCGCTGCCGCGGCGGCGCGGGCGCTGGCTGTCGCTGGCCGCCAAGGCGGCGTTGAGCATGGTCGCCGCGGCGATGCTGTTCCTCGGGGCAATGGCGCTGCTGCTCGACACGGACCTCGGCCACCGGCTGATCCTCGACCGCATCGCCGCGATGACGCCCCAATCCGGGCTGCGCATCCGCATCGGGCGGCTCGAAGGATCGATCTGGGGCCGGACCGAGCTGCGCGACGTACGCCTTTACGATCCCGAGGGACTGTTCGCCGAAGCACCCAAGGTCGACCTCGAATGGCAGCCGCTCGCCTGGCTGTTCGGTCGGCTGACGGTCCACGAGGTCGAGACGGAGCTCGCGATGCTCCACCGCATGCCCCGCCTGCTCGAGCGCGATGACGCCGGGCCCGCCCTCCCCGACTACGACGTCCACGTCGGCCGCCTGACGATCGCGCAGCTGCGGATCGGCGAGGAGGTGAGCGGCGAACGGCGGACGGCGCGGATCGTCGGCGGCCTGGAGCTGCGCAGCGGCCGCGCGCTGGTCGACCTCGACGCGAGTTTCCGCGACGGCGGCGACCGCCTCGCGCTGCTGCTCGATGCCGCCCCGGAGCGCGACCAATTCGATCTCGAGGTCGCGCTGGATGCGCCGCCCGGCGGCGTCATCGGGCGGATGCTCGGAACCGACCACCCCGTGCGCCTCGCGGTGAGCGGCGACGGCAGCTGGCGGCAGTGGGACGGAACCGCCCGGCTCGACCTCGCCGGCCGCCGCGCTGGAGACCTGAGGCTCAGCGCCGCTTCGGGCAATTACGGTGCGCGCGGCTGGCTGGCGCCGGCGCCGCTGCTC
>JALYHK010000116.1 GCA_030776605.1 Pseudomonadota bacterium | reverse complement strand
GGGCGCGGTACTTGTCGGGATCGAGCTCGCGCCAGCGGACGAGGTCGAGCGGCGCGTGCGGAGCGGGCCGGGGGGCCGGGCGCTCGGTCATCTCGAGGAAGGTGACCACCGCGCCGAGGTGGCCGGGAGGTATGTCGGTAAGGGCCATCTCACTCCCAGGTCGCGACCGGCGGGAGGCTCATCAACACCGCATCGACATTGCCGCCGGTCCTGAGACCGAACAGGGTGCCGCGGTCGTAGATCAGGTTGAACTCGGCGTAGCGCCCCCGCCATTCGAGCTGGCGCGCCTTGTCCTCGGAGGTGAAGGGGGTGTCGCGGCGGCGGCGGACGATCTTCGGGAAGACGTCGAGCAACGCCTCGCCCACGTCGCGGGTGAAGGCGAAGGTCTCGTCGAACGGGCCTTCCAGATGATCGTAGAAGATGCCGCCGACGCCGCGGTGGACGCCGCGGTGCGGAATCCAGAAATAGTCCTCCGCCCATTTGGAGAAGCGGTCGTAGAAGGTCTGGTCGTGGGCGGCGCAGGCGGCGCGCAGCCGCGCGTGGAACTCGGCCGTGTCCTCCTCATAGGGGATCGGCGGGTTGAGGTCGGCGCCGCCGCCGAACCAGCGCCGGGTGGTGGTGAGGAAGCGCGTGTTCATGTGCACCGCCGGCACGTGCGGATTGGCCATGTGCGCGACCAGGCTTATGCCGGTGGCGAAGAAGCGCGGGTCCTCCTCGGCGCCGAGGATCTGCCGCGCAAAATCCGGGCTGAAGCGGCCGAAGACGGTCGAGACGTTGACGCCGACCTTCTCGAACACCTTGCCTTTCATCAGCCCGCGCACGCCGCCGCCGCCCTGTCCCGAGCCTGAAGGGCCGGGGCCGCCTTCCGCGCTGCGCTCCCAGGGCATCAGCTGAAAGCGGGCGTCGCTCCCCGCCTCCGCCTCGATGGCCTCGAACTCGGCGCAAACCCGGTCGCGCAGCGACTCGAACCAGTCGCGCGCCGCCTGCTGTTCGTGATCGAGCTCGCTCATTCGCCTCAGCCGTTGCCCCGAGGCGCCGCCGCTTGCAAGCCGTGGCGGACGCAAGGCGCCGGCAAAATGCCGCCGTCGCAGCGCGCGGCGCGAAGGCGCTGGGCGGCTGGCGGCGCACCGGCTTTTGCTCCGTTGGGACTGAGCGACGCCGCGCATCTCGACCTCGCTCGATGCGAACGCCTTCGCGTCTTCGCGTGAGCCGGATCGGGCAGCGGCGAGGGGCATGGCTTCGCCGCCCTGGCGCGGATGGCCGCCGCCGCTGCGCGCGACACCCGCCGCCGCCGCCCGAAAATGACGGTTGGCAAAGCGCACGCGGCGCGGCTATCAGGCGCCGCGAGCCGCCCGGGGAGGGTCCTTTCCATCGGCGCGGCGCGCGTTCGGCGTCGCGGGCCGCCCTGACCGGCGCCGGTGTTCGTCCATCCTGTTGGTTTCGCTGAAGGTCATTATGGCGACGGTCGAACATAGCGATGGCACGGGCGAGGCGGCGCCCGATGGCGTCAGGCGGCGCGACTTCATCAACATCGCCGCGGTGAGCTTCGCCGGCGTCGGCGCGGCGGCGCTGGTCTATCCGCTCGTCAACCAGATGAACCCGTCGGCCGACGTGCTCGCCCTCGCCTCGATCGAGGTCGACGTCTCGCCGATCCAGGTCGGCCAGGCGATCAAGACGATCTGGCGCAAGCAGCCGATCTTCATCCGCCACCTGACGCCGCAGGAGATCGAGGCGGCCAATGCCGTGCCGCTCTCCGAGCTGCGCGATCCCGAGACGCTCGCCGAGCGCACCGCGCCCGGCAAGCCGCAGTGGCTGATCACGCTCGGCGTCTGCACCCACCTCGGCTGCGTCCCGCTCGGCGTCTCGGAGGGGGAGAACCGCGGCGACTACGGCGGCTATTTCTGCCCCTGCCACGGCTCGCACTACGACACCGCCGCGCGCATCCGCCGCGGGCCGGCGCCGATCAATCTCGAAGTGCCGGAACTGGAGTTCACGTCGGACACCGTGGTCCGGATCGGCTGAGGTAGACGAATGGGCTTTCCCTGGGCGCAGCAATACGAACCGAGGTCAGGCTTCATGCGCTGGCTCGACCAGCGCCTGCCGCTGCCGCGGCTGGTCTACGGCGCGGTCGGCGGCGGCTATCCGGTGCCGCGCAACTTGAATCATTTCTGGAACTTCGGGGTGCTCGCCGGCGTGGCGCTGGCGATCCAGATCGTCACGGGCATCGTGCTCGCGATGCACTATGTGCCCTCGACCGAGACCGCCTTCGCCTCGGTCGAGCACATCATGCGCAACGTCAACCAGGGCTGGTTCCTGCGCTACGCCCACGCCAACGGGGCGAGCTTCTTTTTCATCGTCACCTACATCCACATCTTCCGCGGCCTCTATTACGGCTCCTACAAGGCGCCGCGCGAGATGGTGTGGCTGCTCGGCCTGGTCATTTTCCTGTTGATGATGGCGACCGCCTTCATGGGCTATGTGCTCCCCTGGGGGCAAATGAGCTTCTGGGGCGCCAAGGTGATCACCGGCCTGTTCGGCGCGGTTCCGGTCGTCGGCGAGGCGCTGCAGACCTGGCTGCTCGGCAGCTTCGCGCCGGACCAGGCCACGCTCACCCGCTTCTTCTCGCTCCACTATCTGCTGCCGTTCGTGATCCTCGGCGTGGTCATCCTCCACATCTGGGCGCTGCACATTCCGGGCTCGGGCAATCCCACCGGCGTCGACGTCAAGTCGCCGCAGGACACGGTGCCCTTCCACCCCTATTACACCGCCAAGGACGGCTTCGCCCTCGGCCTCTTCATGATCGCCCTGGCGGCGGTCACCTTCTTCCTGCCCAACTTTCTGGGCCACGCCGACAACTACATCCCCGCCAACCCGCTGGCGACGCCGGCCGAGATCGTGCCCGAATGGTATTTCTGGCCCTTCTACGCGATCCTCAGGGCGTTCACGATCGACTTCATCCTGCCGGCCAAGCTGTGGGGCGTGATCGCCATGTTCGGCTCGATCATCCTCTTGTTCTTCCTGCCCTGGCTCGATCCCTCGCCAGTGCGCTCGGGCAACTACCGGCCGATGTTCCGGATGTTCTTCTGGATCCTGATCCTCGACGTCCTCGTCCTCGGCTACGTCGGCGGCAAGCCGGCCGCGCAGCCCTATGTGATGATCAGCCAGTTCGCGACCATCTATTATTTTGCCCACTTCCTGATCATCCTGCCGATCCTTTCCTGGACCGAGCGGACGCTGCCGCTGCCCCATTCGATCTCGGAAAGCGTGCTCCACGGCGAGGAGGCGGAAGCCGCGCCGCTCGGCGTCTCACCGGACGGCGCCCGGCCGAGCCCGGCAGCTTAGGGGATTCAATCGACTCATGGTTCGTTTGATCGGCATCCTGATCGGCCTCGGCATCGTCCTCGTCGCCGGCATCTCGCTGGTCTCGGACACGCTCGCCTATCTCGGCGAGGAGCATCACGAGGACGTCTATCACGAATATCACGAGGAGCCCCGCGACATCGCCTTCGCCCACGAGGGACCGTTCGGCGAGTTCGACCTGCAGCAGCTGCAGCGCGGCTTCCAGGTCTACCAGCAGGTCTGCTCCTCCTGCCACGGGCTTACCTACGTCGCCTTCCGCAACCTCCACGAGCTCGGCTACAATGACGACGAGGTGGAGGCGATCGCGGCCCAGTTCCAGGTGCCTGCCATCAACCCGGACACCGGCGAGGCGACGACCCGCGCCGGCCTGCCCGCCGACCGCTTCCCCAGCCCCTATCTCAACGAGGTCGCCGCGCGCGCTGCCAACAACAATGCGGTGCCGCCCGACCTGTCGCTGATCGTCAAGGCGCGCCACGGCGGCGCCGAATATGTCCAGTCGCTGCTCACCGGCTATCGCGACCCGCCGGCCGAGCTTCCGGCCGACGCGCGGCCGGGGCCGGGCCTCTATTACAATCCCTATTTCCCCAACCTCAACCTCGCCATGGCGCCGCCGCTCGCGCAGGGCCAGGTGACCTACGCCGACGGCACGCCGGCGACGGTCGACCAGATGGCGCACGACGTCGCCGCCTTCCTCACCTGGACGGCCGAGCCGAACCTGCCCTCGCGCCACCACGCCGGCTTGGCGGTGCTCGTCTTCCTGATCGTCGCGACGGTGCTCGCCTATCTGGCGTACCGCAACATCTGGGCGGGGGCGAAGCGCAAGGTGCGGATCACCGGTCCGCTCGACCCGGAGAATATCGCCAAGCGCGAAGCTGCCAGCCGCGAGGCCGGCATCGAAGGCTGAGCCGCACGTCGATGGAGCGAGGCGCCGAGCCTCGGGGACAGGCGCGCCCCGGCTTCCGCCGTCAATGACGGGAGAAGGCCCGTGTTCTCCGACAATGACGACCTCAAGGCGCTGATCCGCACCATCCCCGACTTCCCGCGCCCGGGCATCCGGTTCCGCGACGTCACCACCTTGCTGCTCGACGCCGCCGGGTTCGCCGCGGCGATCGAGCGGCTCGCCTTCCGGATCGAGGAGAAGCCGGACCTGATCGCAGCGATCGAGGCGCGGGGGTTCGTGGTCGGCGCCGCGCTCGCCCAGCGGCTCGGCTGCGGCCTGCTCCTGATCCGCAAGGACGGCAAGCTGCCGGGCGAGACGATCGCCGAGGAGTATGCGCTCGAATACGGCAGCGACCGCCTGGCAATGCACGTCGACGCCTGCGCGCCGGGCGCTCGAGTGCGCATTGCGGACGATCTCATCGCCACCGGCGGCACCGTGCTCGCGGCGATGCGCCTGGTCCGCCGCGCCGGCGCGAGCGTCTCCGGCGCCTCCTTCCTGATCGACCTGCCCGAGCTCGGCGGCGCGGCGCTGCTGCGCGACCAGGGGATCGCGGTGGACGCGCTGGTGGCGTTCGAAGGGCACTGATCCCCCGCCTCGGCCGGCAGCCGTCCCGCAATGGGACGGGCGGCTTGCTCGTTACGCATCAGGAACTTATGATAAGTCCATGCGTTTCAGCCGTTTAGCGGCTGACCGTCGTCGCCGAGCCCTTCTGTCCGGAGTATCGCCATGGCCGCCCGTCCCGTCCGTTCCCTTCTGGTCCTCGCCTCCAGCCTCGCGCTCGGCGCCTGCGCCTACGGCTACGACGATTACGGCTACGGCGGAGTCTCGGCCGCCTACGGCAGCGGCTGGTGCGATCCTTATTGGGACGACTGCTACGGCTATTACGATCCCTGGTACGGCTGGTACGACGGTTATTATTATCCGGGCTGGGGCATCTACATCTACGACCAGTGGCGGCGGCCGCATCGGTGGACCGACCGCCATAGGCGCTTCTGG
>JALYHK010000115.1 GCA_030776605.1 Pseudomonadota bacterium | reverse complement strand
CGCCGGCGACGCCATCTGGATCTACTTCGCCAACGGCGGCGGCCGCTCAAAGCTCGCCGGCGGGCCGAAGCCGGGACTGTGGACGGGGCGGAACTGGAACAGCGTGGCGGCGATAGCGGAGGCCTTGTGCGCCCCGTCCCGCTGATCGAACGCCGCTACTGGGTAGCCGCCTTCGTTCTTGTCGCGGCGATGGCGGCGATCCTGCTGTGGATGGGCCGGCCGCCGATCTGCACCTGCGGCGAGGTGAAGCTCTGGGCGGGGGAGGTGCACGGGCCGGACAACAGCCAACACCTCGCCGACTGGTATACGCCCAGCCACATCATTCACGGCTTCCTCTTTTACTGGCTCGCTTGGCTGGTGCTGCGCCGGAACCCGTCCGGCGACCGGCTGATCGCCGCGGTGCTGATCGAGGCGGGCTGGGAGGTGTTGGAGAACAGCAGGTGGGTCATCGACCGCTACCGCGACGCGACCATGGCGCTCGGCTACGAAGGCGATGCGGTGATCAACTCGGTGGCGGACGTGCTGTGGATGATCCTCGGCTTCGCGCTGGCGCGGCGGCTGCCGGTCTGGGCGTCCGTGGCGATCGCCATCTTCTTCGAGCTGCTGACACTCGCGACGATCCGCGACAATCTGACGCTCAACGTGCTGATGCTGATCGCGCCGATCGAAGCGATCGCGGAGTGGCAGGCGGCGGGCTGAGCGGCTTGCTTCGGCCGAGCTACGAAGCCCGCTGCCGCTCGGCCGCGATCCAAGCCTCGATATGCGCCTCGAGCAGGTCGAGCGGAACCGCGCCCTGCTCGAGCACCGCGTCGTGGAAGCGGCGCAGGTCGAACCGCGGGCCCAGCGCCTCTTCCGCGCGCGCCCTCAGCTGACGGATCCTGAGCTCGCCGATCTTGTAGGCGAGCGCCTGTCCGGGATTGGTGATGTAGCGGTTGACCTCGGCTTCGATGTTGGCGCGGGACAAGGCGGTGTTGTCCACCATGAAGTCGATCGCGCGCTGGCGCGACCAGCCGAAGGCGTGGATGCCGGTGTCGACCACGAGCCGCGCCGCCCGCCACATCTCGTAGCTGAGCCGCCCCATGTCTCGCGCCGGCGTGTTGTAGAGCCCCATCTCGATCCCCAGCCGCTCCGAATAGAGGCCCCAGCCTTCGCTGAAGGCGGTGACGAAGGTGGCGAAGCGGCGGAATTCGGGAAGGTCGAGCTCCTGCTGGAGCGCGAGCTGCTGGTGGTGGCCCGGCACTGCCTCGTGGACGGTGAGGGCCGGCACTTCCCACAGCGGCCGCTGATCGAGCTTCGAGGTGTTGACCCAATAGATGCCGGGAATCCCTGCCTCCATCGAGCCGCGGCTGTAATAAGCGGTGGTGGTCCCCTCGGCGATCTCGGCGGGGATTTCGCGGATCGTGTAGGGGAGGCGTGGCAGCCGGCCGAACAGCCGCGGCATCTGCCCGTCGATCTCCTTGGTGAGCCGCGCCACCTCCTGCATCAGCTCCTCCCCGGTGCGGGGATAGTGGACCGGATTGGTGCGCAGGTCCTCGATGAACGCCTCGCGCGAGGGGAAGCCGGCGCGCCGCGCCACCTGCTCCATCTCGGCCCTGATCCGCGCGACCTCGCTGAGGCCGAGCTGGTGGATCTGCTCGGCGGTCATGTCGGTCGTCGTCATCTGGCGGATGCGGAATTCGTAATAGTCGCGGCCCTGCGGCTGCTCGGAGACGCCGACGGCGCGGGTGCAGTGCGGCGCGACCTCGGCGAGATAGAAGCGATGGTGCTCGCGATACTGCGGGTTGAGCGTGCCGGAGATGAGCGTGCGCGCGCGCTCCTGCATCGCCGCCCATTCGGCCTCGGCGACGTCGGGCGGGCGGTTGCGGGTGAAGGGCTGGTAGAAGCGCGACTGCTCGGGCCGCTCGGTAACGACCCCGATGATGGTGCGGTCGGCATTTTCCATCGCTTCGCAGGGAAGGTTGTAGCCTTCTGCCACCGCGCGGCGGGTGATCCGCATCGCTTCCTGGTTGAGCCGCGGATATTGCTCGAGCCGGCGCAGATAGCTTTCGTAATCGGCGCGGGTGCGGAACGGCAGCGCGTCGGCCATGCCGACGAAATTCTGGTGCCAGCCGCCGCGCTGGGAATAAAGGATCATGCGCTGCCCGAAGCGGTTCGCCTCGACGGTTTCGGCGAGGCTGCGCCGCAGCATGGCGAGGTTGGTGCGGTCGGCGGGGCTGAGCTGGTCGGCCGGGATTGCCTCGAGACGGGCCAGGAAGGCCGCCGCCTCGCGCGCGCGTCGGTCTTCCGCCTCGAGCCTGATGTCCTGGATCTCCCCGTCATGGTCGCGCACGCCCAGCCGCGAGGCGAAGGTGGGGTTGTTCCTGAGCAGCCAGGCCCAATGCTCCGCCAGCAGCCGCTGAAAGTCCTCGGCGGGCGTGGCGAAGGCCGGGCTCGCCGTCGCGAGCAGGACCGCGATGATCAGTCTGCGCATCGGCTCTGTCTCCCTTTCACTGAAGCCGTGCCCGTTCGGCGGCGATCCACGCCTCGACCTGCCGCTCGAGCACGTCGAGGGGGACGGAGCCGTTGAGCAGCACCGCATCGTGGAACCGGCGGATGTCGAACCGGCCGCCGAGCTCGCGCTCGGCGCGCTCCCTCAGCTGGCGGATGCGAATGTTGCCGATCATATAGCCGAGCGCCTGGGCGGGCCAGCTGATGTAGCGGTTCACTTCCGCCTCGATGTTCGCTTCGGTGAGCGCCGTGTTCTCTCGCATGAATGCGACGGCTCGCGCCTTGTCCCACCCCAGGGCATGAATGCCCGTGTCGACGACGAGCCGGGCCGCCCGCCACATCTGGTAGGAGAGCTGCCCCATCCGCCGCGCCGGCGTGTCGTAGAGCCCCATCTCGCGGCCGAGGCTCTCGGCGTAGAGGCCCCAGCCCTCGGTGAAGGCGGTGAAGCTGGTGAAATGGCGCCGGAACGGCGGCAGGTCGAGCTCCTGCTGGAGCGCGATCTGATGGTGGTGCCCCGGCACGGCTTCGTGGAGGCTGAGCGCCGGCACCTCCCAGAGCGGGCGCTGGTCGAGCTTGGAGGTGTTGACGTAATAGGTGCCGGCGATGCCGCTCTGGGCCGAGCCGGGGTTGTAGTAGGCCGTGGTGGTGCGCTCGGCGATTTCGGCCGGAATCTCCCGGATGCCGTAGGGCAGGCGCGGCAGCGTCCCGAACAGGGCCGGCATATGGCCGTCGATCTCCTTGGTTACCCGCGCCACGTAGCGCATCAGCTCGTCTGGGGTGGAGGCGAAGTAGCGCGGGTTGGTGCGCAGGTCCTCGACGAAAGCTTCCCGCGTCGCGAAACCCGCCTCGCGCGCCACCTCCTCCATCTCGGCGCGGATGCGGCGGACCTCGTTCATGCCGATCTCGTGGATCTGCTCGGCGGTGAGGTCGGTGGTCGTGCTCTGGCGGACCCGGAAGGCATAATAGTCGCGGCCGCCGGGCTGGGCCGAGATGCTGTCGGCGCGGGCGCACCGCGGGCGATAGTCGGCGAGATAATATTGCAGGTGGCGGCGGTAGGCGGGGTTCACCGTCTCGGCGATGATCCTGCGCGCGCGCTCCTGCATCGCTGTCCATTCGGCCTCGGCGATATCGACAGGCCGCGGCCTGAGGAAGGGCTCGTAGAAGCGAGAGCGCGTCGGATCCTCGACGATCACGCCTTCGATACTGCGCTCGAAGCCGTCGAGTACCGAACAGGGGAGGACGAAGCCGCCGCGTACCGCCTCGGCCGTGATCGCCAGCGCCTGCTCATTGAGCTGCGGATATTGCTCGATGCGGCGAAGATAGCTCTCGTAATCCGCCTTGGTGCGGAACGGCAGGTTGTTCGCCATTCCGGCAAAATCCTGGTGCCAGCCGTAGAAGGTGGTGAACAGCATGTTGCGCTGGCCGAACCGCTCGAGCTCGAGCGCCTCGGCGAGCGACCGCCGCAGGATAGCATGATTGATCCGATCGGCCTCGCTCAGCTGCTCGGGCGGGATCCGCTCGAGCCGCTCGAGGAACTCACGTGCCTGCCGGACCCGGCGCGCCCGCGCCTCCGGACTGAGGTCCGCGATCCGGTCGTCGTATTCGCGCACGCCGAGAGCGGTCGCGGAGACGGGGCTTTCCCTCAGAAGCCAGGCATAATGCTCGTCGAGGAGCCTCTGGAAATCGTCCGCCGGCGCGCCGAAGACCGGTGTTGCGAAGGCCAAGGCGGCCGCGATCAAAAGGAACCTGCGCATGATCGTCTCTCCGGAAGGCTTTCGGCGCACCCTACAGGCGGCGGGGCGGCGCGCAAGCTCGCGGGCCTCGACGGGCGCGTTGTCGCTGCCGCGCGCAACGAACGCGCCCCCGGTCCGTTCGCTGCGGCAAGGAGGGCGTGAGATGAGCGACAATGTCTATAAGGTGATCGAGCTGGTCGGCAGCTCTAAAACGAGCATCGAGGATGCGATCGAAGGGGCGATCGGCCGCGCCTCCTCCACTGTTCGGGAGATACGCTGGTTCGAGGTGGTGAGCACCCGCGGCCACGTCGAGAACGGCAAGGTCGCCCATTTCCAGGTGACGCTGAGGATCGGCTTCACGCTCGACGGCTGAGGCGGCCTCCTTTGCGGCTCCGCCTCCAGCTGCTACACGGCGGCCGGGGAAATGGCCACGACCACCGCCGCCGGGCGGCCGCGCCCGCGCAAGATCAGTCTCGTGCCGGACGCTTACGACCGGCTGCTGTCGGTCGTGGCCCTGGTCCTGCTCGCCGCAGTGCTCGCCGCTTTGTGGCGTGGGCGGCGGGAATGGGCCGCGGTGCCGCCCTTCGTCTGGCTCCACATCGCCACCATCGTGGTCGCGGTGGCGCTGACCCCCGTGATGCTGCTGCGCCGCCGCGGCGACCGGCTGCACCGGCGGCTCGGCTGGCTGTGGGTGGGGGCGATGGCGCTGACCGCCGCCTTCAGCTTCGCCATCCGCGAGATGATGGACGGCGAGCTCGGGCCGATCCACGTCCTCTCGGCGCTCACTATCCTGACGCTGCCGCTGATCGTCTGCTCCGCGCGCAGCCACCGTCACCGCGCTCACCGCAGCGCGGTGCGCGGCCTCGTCACCGGCGCCCTCGTCGTCGCCGGCCTCTTCACCTTCCCGTTCGGGCGGCTGCTCGGGCGCTGGCTGTTCGGCTGAGCCTCAGGCCGCCGCCTTCGGCGGGAGCGGGAAGAGCCGAACGAAGCGCTCGGCCAATGCCCGGTCGCCTTGGACGTGCAGCGCGCGCTGCGCCTCCAATGTGCTGAGCGGGACGCCGCCGTAGACCGCCGCGGCCACCGCACCCGGCGTGCCGGAGAAGACCAGGTGGGCGTCATCGGCGGGGCCCCGCTCCCCC
>JALYHK010000114.1 GCA_030776605.1 Pseudomonadota bacterium | reverse complement strand
CGCCCGGGCGGACCAGCGCCCCCTGGGTGATCGGCTGGCCGGCGGTGATCTCGCTCCGCACCACCGTGCCGATCAGATCCTGCGGATTGGCGCCGCCCTGGCCGCGCACATAATAGGCCGGCTGGACGAGGCCCTGCGGCCAGATCTGGTAGCGGAGGGACTCGGCGTCGATGATCGTGCCGACCGGGAGGTGACGAGTGGCGACGAGCACTTCGGGGCCGGCGGGCACCACCGGCCGCGCTACCGCCTGCGGCGCGGCGGCGCCGGAGAACATGTTCTTGGCCATCATCGCGGTGACGCCCGCGATCACCAGCGCGCCGATCAGCAGCACGAGTTTCTTCACATCCATGACGCCAGTCGCCTCCTCACGGGCCTTGCGGAAAAGCCGTGCCTACCCATCATCCAAATTGGTTAAGAAAGCGTTCGCTAATCAGCCATAGCCCGCCGAATGCGATCGCCACCCCGTAGGGGATTTCGAGAGGTGTCTCGCGGCGCGCGAGCCGGTGACGGATCAGCATGGCGAGCGTCAGGACGCCGCCCGCGATCGACATCACCACCAGCATGATCAGCACCGCCTGCGCCGGTAGCCAGAGCGCCACAGCCGCGGCGAGCTTGACGTCGCCCCCGCCCATCATCCGCAGCAGGAAGAAGAGCGTGAACAGCGCGAACACCGCTGCGGCCACGGCGACGCGGAGCGCCACCTCCGGCCAGAGGGCGAGCCCGGCGGCCCACCAGAAGGGGATCGCCAGCAGTGCCACGGCGAGCGTGAGAGCGTTGGGGATGGTGCGGGTGCGCAGATCGACCAACGCCGCCGCGAGCAGCCCAGCGGCGAGGATGGCGATCAGTATCTCGGAAGCGCCCCCGTACATGGCTTAGAAGCTCTAGACGCCTCTGCTTTCAAAACCGTAACCAGCGCCGCTATGGCCGTCCCCCCGATCGACCGACGCGCACGTCCTGAAGGCGCCGCGTTCAGCCGCTGGCGCGCTCCGGACGGCTGGGCGCTGCGCAGGATGGACTGGTCCCAGCCGCAGGGCAGCGGCGTCCGCGGCACTTTGCTGTTCCTGGGCGGCCGGGGCGACTTCGTCGAGAAGTACCTCGAGCCGCTCGGCCACTGGCATGGCCGAGGCTGGAACGTCGTCTCGGTGGACTGGCGGGGCCAAGGGGACTCGCGCGGGGAGATCGTCGGCGGCCACCTTGGCAGCTTGGACCCGCTCGTCGCAGACCTTGCCGCGCTCCTCGCGGAACTCCGTCGCGCCGGACGGGGGCCGCTCGCCGCCGTCGGCCACTCGATGGGCGGGCATGTCCTGCTCCGCGCGCTCGCGGAGGAGCAAGCGGCGCCCGAGGCGGCGGTGCTGGTGGCGCCGATGCTCGCGATCAACGCCGCGCCGCTGCCCCACTGGGCGGCGAGGTGGACTGCCTCGCTTCTCTCGCTGCTCGGCTGGGGCTGCCAGCCCGCCTGGCGCGTCCCGGACCTGCCGCCCCCCGCGGGATCGCGCCGCCAGCGCTACCTCACCGGCTCGCCCGAACGCTACGAGGACGAGCTCTGGTGGTGGGAGCGCGAGCCCGGCTTCAACCTCGGGGCGCCGAGCTGGGGCTGGCTCGAGGCGGCCTACCGGAGCTGCGCGCAGCTCAGCGAGGCCAAGCTCCGGCGGGTGCGGACGCCGCTGCTGCTGGTCGGCACCGAGGCAGACCGGCTGGTCAGCCCCGCCGCGATACGCCGCGCCGCCGCCGCGCTGCCGAACGCGAGGCTCAAGATGTTCGACCACGCCGCCCACGAGATCCTGCGCGAAGCGGACGAGGTGCGGACCGAGGCGCTGGAGGCGATCGATCGTTTCCTGGACGAAGCCGCCCCGACCGCATGAAGGCCGATTTCGCGATCGTCGGGGCGGGCATGGCCGGTGCGAGCCTCGCCGCCGAGCTCGCCGGCGAGGCCGAGCTGCTGCTGATCGAGGCGGAGCCGCAGCCCGGCTACCACGCCACCGGCCGCTCGGCCGCATTCTGGTCGGAAAGCTACGGGGGGCCGCTCGTCCAGCCGCTCACCAGCGCGTCGGGCGCGTTCCTGCGCGATCCGCCGGAGGGCTTCGCCGAGACGCCGCTCCTCTCGCCCCGCGGCGCCATCCACCTCGCCGACGCCGCGGGCGGAGAGGCTCTCGACCGGCTGGCGCAGGCGTTCGCCGGCTCGGAGGTGCCGCTCGAGCGGCTCGACCGGCGCGCGCTCAAGGCGAGGATCGGGGCGCTGAAGCCCGGGTGGGACGAGGGGCTGTGGGAGCCGAGCTGCGCCGACATCGACGTCGCCGCCCTCCACGGCGCCTATCTGAGGCAGGCGCGCCGGCGCGGTGCACTGCTGATCACCGATGCGCGACTCAGCGCGGCCGAGCGCACCGACTCGGGTTGGCGGCTCGGGACGTCGGCGGGCGCCTTTGAGGCGGCGGTGATCGTCGATGCGGCCGGCGCCTGGGCAGACGAGGTCGCCCGCGCCTGCGGCGTGCCGCCGCTCGGCATCCGCGCCTATCGCCGCACCATCGCGCAAGTGAGGGTGGCGCCGCCGCCGCCGCCGGAGCTTCCGCTGGTGATCGACGCGCTCGGCCGCTTCTATTTCAAGCCCGAGGTCGGCGGCCGGCTGTGGCTAAGCCCGCACGACGAGACCCCGTGCGATCCCTGCGACTGCGCGCCCGAGGAAATCGACATCGCCCGCGCGGTCGATCGGCTCGAGCATGTGGTCGACTGGACGGTCGAGCGGGTCGAGCGCAGCTGGGCAGGGCTCAGGAGCTTCGCGCCCGACCGGCTTCCGGTCTACGGCTTCGACCCCGGCGCGCCGGGCTTCTTCTGGTTCGCTGGCCAGGGAGGCTTCGGCATCCAGACCGCCCCCGCCGCAGCCAAGCTCGCCGCCGGCCTCCTCCTCGGCCGCGCCCCCGACCCGCTCGTCGCCGGGATCGACCCTGGCCATTATTCGCCGGTGCGGTTGCGGAACTGATCGGCGGCGGCGCAGGCCAGCGCGTCGGCGCGGTCATTCTCCGGATGGCCGCTATGGCCCTTCACCCAACGCCATTCGACCCGATGCGGCCGCGCCGCCTCGATCAGCCGCTGCCAGAGCTCGGCGTTCTTGACCGGCTTGCGGTCGGCGGTGCGCCAGCCGTTCTTCAGCCAGCCGTGGACCCATTTGGTAATGCCGTCGCGCAAGTAGATGCTGTCGGTGTGGAGGGCGACGCGGCAGGGGCGCTTCAGCGCCTCGAGTGCCTCGATCGCGGCGAGCAGCTCCATACGGTTGTTGGTGGTCAGCGGCTCGCCGCCCGAAATCTCCTTTTCGTGCGCCCCGGAGCGGATCACCGCGCCCCAGCCGCCGGGGCCCGGATTGCCCTTGCAGGCGCCGTCGGTGAAGATCTCGACGTCGGTCACGACGCCAAACGACCGGTGACGCGCCAGGCGCCAAGAAACGACTTCAGATGCTCCGGGACATAAGGATAGCTCCAGGCCTCATTCCGGTTCGGCGCCGCGCCATGCCGCTGAGCCACATAATCGTAGAGCATGTCATGCGGGATCAGGTACCACTCCCTTGTGCCGCTGAAGTTGAACGAAGCGCTCGGAAATAGCATCCATAACCCGTTCCCGCCGTAGCGTGCGCGGTTCACGAACGGCCGCCCCTTCAGCTGAACCGGCCGCAGATCACCATTAGGTGAGCGAAGGACCAGATCTTCGCCCTCGCAGTCGGCTTCGGGACGATAGACACGGAAGCCTGAGCGGATGAGCTTCGCCGTTGCCTCGGCCCGGTTTGCCGCTTCGATCAGCTCTGATCTCACAGGCCGCTCCAGCCAGGCTAGGCGGCTTGGAGTCCGGCGGGAAGCTTGAACACCATTCGCTCCTCAACGCCTTCGACCGGCTCCTCAGCGACGTCAAAGCGCTGGCCGAGGGCGTCGACCACCTCGCGCACCAGCACTTCGGGGGCCGAGGCGCCGGCGGTGATGCCGAGCGTGCGCACGCCTTCCAGCCAGGCGAAGTCGATGTCCGCACCCCGGCCGACCAGCCGCGCCGGCGTCCCTTCCCGCTCGGCGACTTCGACGAGGCGCAGCGAGTTGGAACTGTTAGGCGCGCCGATCACCAGCATCGCATCGCAGCGGGCGGCGATCGCCTTGACCGCCGCCTGACGGTTCGACGTGGCGTAGCAGATGTCCTCGCTGCGCGGCGCCTGGATCGACGGGAAGCGGCGGCGCAGGATGGCGACGATTTCTGCGGTGTCGTCGACCGAGAGAGTGGTCTGGGTGAGGAAGGCGAGCCGCTCCGGATCGGCGGGCGCGACGGTTTCGGCGTCCGCCGCCGTCTCGATCAATGTCATCGCCCCCTCCGGCACCTGGCCGAAGGTGCCGATCACTTCGGGGTGGCCGGCGTGGCCGACGAAGAGGATGTGCCGGCCGCGCTCGATCAGCCGCTCGGCCTGACGGTGGACCTTCGAGACCAGCGGGCAGGTGGCGTCGAGATAGTCGAGGCCCCGCGCCGCCGCGTCCGCCGGCACGGACTTCGGCACCCCGTGCGCGGAAAAGACCACCGGCACGCCGTCCGGCACCTGGTCGAGCTCCGGCACGAACACCGCGCCCTTGGCCTTGAGGCTGTCGACGACGAACCTGTTGTGGACGATCTCGTGGCGGACGTAGACGGGCGGCCCGTAGCGCTCCAGCGCCAGCTCGACGATGCGGATCGCCCGGTCGACGCCGGCGCAGAATCCGCGCGGCGCGGCGATCAGCAGGGTGAGGGGCGGCTTCGTTGTGGACATGTCTCGGGCCTATGCGATTGCTTGCCTGCGCGAAAGCCGCTTCCTATGATCCGGCGCATGCCATAGGGGACATATAAGAGCCTTCGCCCTAAGTTCGAGGTAGACGTGTTCAAAACCAAAGCGGCCGTTTCCGCGCTGATCGGCCTCACCCTTCTCGGCTGCACCCGCGAGGGCGAGCTGATGCCCACCGGCGTCGTCACCACCTACACGGCCTGCCCCCCGGTCTCGATCGTCGCCCCGACGGGGGACGTCACCTTGTTCGATCCCGCCACCAGCCGCACCGCCGACGCGATCGACGTGGTCGCGACGATGACCAACGTGCGCAGCAGCTGCGACGAGAGCGGCGACTATATCGTCACTCAGGCGAGCTTCGAGGTGCAGGCGCGGCGGCGCGACAACCGCGGCGCGCGCGAGGTCGTGCTGCCCTATTTCGCCACCGTCGTGCAGGGCGGAACCGACGTCGTCTCGAAGAGCGTCGGCCGGATCGGGCTGCGCTTCGCGGACGGCGACTATACCGCCACCACCAGCGGCGCGGCGACCTCGCAGGTGCTGCGCTCGGCGGCGACCTTGCCCGAAGACATCCGCCGCCGGATCACC
>JALYHK010000113.1 GCA_030776605.1 Pseudomonadota bacterium | reverse complement strand
TTCACCGTCTGTCCGGAACGGACCGACTGGCCCTTGCCGCGGCCTTGCGCGTCGGCGAGGCTCGGCATCGCCGCGGCCATCGCGGCCGCACCTGCAATCATGATCACTTTGCGCATCGGAATACTCCTTACTCTACCCGGTTTTCCTGATGCCCCGCGCCGCAACGCGCGCCTTCACCGGCTGTTCCTGCTTCGGCCGCCCCTGCGGCGGAATGACGCGGGCGCGCGCCCAAAAAAGGGGGCGGCGCCCATTGCCCCGCCAGGCCCGCAGGACTAAGCGGACGCCACATTCCGGCTGCTTCCCCGCAGCCCGCCCCGCTCTGGACAGAGAAAGGCTGGCAGCTCGCATGGCTCGCAAGAAGATCGCGCTGATCGGCGCCGGCATGATCGGCGGGACGCTCGCCCATCTCGCCGCGATCAGGGAGATGGGCGACATCGTCCTGGTCGATGTCGCCGAAGGCATTCCGCAGGGCAAGGCGCTCGATCTCGCCCAGGCCGGCCCGGTCGAAGGCTATGACGCGAGGCTCACCGGCACGCAGGATTACGCCGAGATCGCCGGCGCCGACGTCTGCATCGTCACCGCCGGCGTCGCGCGCAAGCCGGGGATGAGCCGCGACGATCTGCTCGGCATCAATCTCAAGGTGATGAAGGCTGTGGGCGAGGGCATCAAGGCGCATGCGCCGGGCAGCTTCGTCATCTGCGTAACCAACCCGCTGGACGCCATGGTCTGGGCTCTGCGCGAGTTCTCGGGGCTGCCGCACCAGATGGTCGTCGGCATGGCCGGCGTGCTCGATTCCGCGCGCTTCCGCCACTTCCTCGCCGAGGAGTTCGGAGTCTCGGTCGAAGACGTCACCGCCTTCGTGCTCGGCGGCCACGGCGACACAATGGTGCCGGTCCCGGCCTACTCGACGGTCGCCGGCATCCCAGTGCCGGACCTGATCCGGATGGGCTGGTCGACCCAGGAGCGGATCGACGGCATCGTCCAGCGCACCCGCCAGGGCGGCGGCGAGATCGTCGCGTTGCTCAAGACCGGCTCGGCTTATTACGCGCCGGCGACCAGCGCCATGATGATGGCTGAGAGCTTCCTCAAGGACAAGAAGAGGGTGCTGCCCGCTGCGGCGCACCTCACCGGCCAGTACGGCGTCGACGATCTCTATGTGGGCGTGCCGGTGGTGATCGGCGCCGGCGGCGTCGAGCGCATCGTCGAGATCGAGCTCGACGAGACGGCCAAGGCCAATTTCCAGGTCTCGGTGGACGCGGTGAAGGAACTTCTCGAAGCCTGCAGGGCGATCGACGGCAGCCTGGCATGAAGAATCCTGTGCCCGGGCGAAGGCCGGGGCCCAGGCTGAGGAGGCACGCGGGCGGGAGCTGCAGATGAAGGAGTGGCATCGGAAGTGGAAGCTGCGGGTCATCGAGGAGGTGAACCCCGACTGGAACGACCTCTACCCGACGCTGATTTAAACTGGGCCCCGTCCTTTGCCGGGGAACTAAGGGATCAAGAATGAGCATCCTCGTCGATTCCGAGACCCGAGTCGTCACCCAGGGCATGACCGGCGAGACGGGCACCTTCCATACCGAGCAGGCGCTTGCCTACGGCACTAAGATGGTCGCCGGCGTGACGCCCGGGAAAGGCGGGCAGACCCATCTCGGCCTTCCCGTCTACGATACGGTCGCCGAGGCATGTGCTGAGACGGGGGCCAGCGCCAGCGTCATCTACGTGCCGCCTCCTCATGCCGCGGATTCGATACTCGAGGCGGTCGACGCGGAGGTGCCGCTCATCGTCTGCATCACCGAGGGCATTCCGGTGCTCGACATGGTCAAGGTGAAGCGGGCGCTGACCGGGTCCAAGTCGCGGCTGATCGGGCCGAACTGCCCCGGCGTGCTCACCCCCGGGGAGTGCAAGATCGGGATCATGCCGGGCAACATCTTCAAGAAAGGATCGGTCGGCGTCGTCAGCCGCTCGGGCACGCTCACCTATGAGGCTGTGTTCCAGACGACCAACGAAGGCCTCGGCCAGACCACCGCCGTCGGCATCGGCGGCGATCCGGTCCATGGCACCAGCTTCGTCGACGTCCTCGAGATGTTCCTCGGGGACGAGGAGACGCAGTCGATCATCATGATCGGCGAGATCGGCGGCTCGGCCGAGGAGGAGGCCGCCCAGTTCCTGAAGGACGAGGCGAAGCGCGGCCGCGCCAAGCCGACGGTCGGGTTCATCGCGGGCCGGACCGCCCCTCCCGGACGCCGGATGGGACATGCCGGCGCGATCGTCGCGGGCGGCAAGGGCGGCGCCGAGGAGAAGATCGCGGCCATGGAGGAGGCTGGAATCCGGGTTTCGCCGAGCCCATCTGAGCTCGGCCGGACGCTCGCCGAGCTGCTCAAGGGATAGCCTTGGCAACCGGCGCGTTTCCCCGGGTGATGCGATTCGAGAAGGCAGGATCAGTGGACGTTTACGAGCGCGAGCGGGAACAGGGGCCGAGCTGGGCTCGGCCCCACTGGCCCCTCGTCGAGCTGGACGAGGCGAACGCCGGGCTGGATCCGACGCGGCAGGCGATCGAGAAGGTCGCCGAGGAGGCGGGGGCGCGCGCGGTCGCCGCCGGCAAGTCGGACGACCAGGCGTGCCGGGCGGCGCTCGATTCGATCCGCGCGATGATGCTGATCCGCACCTACCGGGTGCGCGGCCATCTCGCCGCCGACCTCGACCCGCTCCGCCTCGCACAGCGCGAGCTTCCCGCCGACCTGACGCCCGAGTTCCACGGCTTCACCGGGGCCGACCTCGACCGGCCGGTCTATCTCGGCGGCACGATGGGCTTCGACACGGCGACGGTGCGCGAGCTCGTCGAGGTGCTGCGGATCAACTACTGCGGCAAGATCGGCCTCGAATATATGCACATCAACGACCTGGAGGAGCGGCGCTTCCTCCAGGAGAGGATGGAGGGCCGCGCCGCCGAGATCCGCTTCACGCCGGAGGGCAAGCAGGCGATCCTCGCCAAGGTCATCGAGGCCGAGCAGTGGGAAAAGTTCCTCGCCCGCAAATATGTCGGCACCAAAAGGTTCGGCCTCGACGGCGGCGAGAGCGCGATCCCCGCGCTCGAGGCGGTGATCAAATATGGCGGGCAAATGGGCGTCGAGGAGATCGCCATCGGAATGGCCCACCGAGGCCGGCTCAACGTCCTGTCGAACGTGATGGGCAAGCCCTATCGCGCGATCTTCTCGGAGTTCGCCGGCGGCGCCTCCAATCCCGAGGACGTCGGCGGTTCGGGCGACGTCAAATACCATCTCGGCACCTCGTCCGATCGCGAGTTCGACGGCGTCAAGGTGCACTTGTCGCTGATCCCGAACCCCAGCCATCTCGAGGCGGTCGATCCGGTGGTGCTCGGCAAGGCGCGGGCGAGTCAGGTGGCGCGGGGGGACGAGGACGGCAGCGCGGTGCTGCCCGTGCTGCTCCACGGCGATGCCGCCTTCGCCGGCCAGGGCATCGTCGCCGAGGTCTTCGCCCTCTCCGGGCTTCCCGGCTACGGCACCGGCGGCACCTTGCACTTCATCATCAACAACCAGGTGGGCTTCACCACCTCGCCGCAGTTCGCGCGCTCCTCGCCCTATCCGTCGGACGTCGCCAAGATGGTCCAGGCGCCGATCCTCCACGTCAACGGCGACGATCCGGAGGCGGTCACCTTCGCCTGCAAGCTCGCGATCGAATATCGCCAGACCTTCAAGCGCGACATCGTCATCGACATGTGGTGCTACCGCCGCTTCGGCCACAATGAGGGCGACGAGCCGAGCTTCACCCAGCCCTTGATGTATGCCGCGATCCGCAAGCACCCGCCGGTCTCCGAGATCTACGCCGCCCGGCTGATCGACGAGGGCGTGATCGGGCGCGGCTGGGCGGAGGAGCGGATCGCCGAATTCACCCGCACGCTCGAGGACGAGTTCGAGGCGGCGAAAAGCTATCTGCCGAACAAGGCCGACTGGTTCGAGGGCCGCTGGGCGGGACTCGGCCGGCCCGACACGCCGGTGACCGAACGCCGCAATGCAGCCACGGCGGTGGACGAGGAGACGGCGCGGGAGATCGGCCGGGTGCTCACCACCGTCCCCGGCCACCTCGGCGTCCACAAGACGCTCCAGCGGATCCTCGACGCGCGGGCGGAGATGTTCGAGAGCGGCGAGGGCTTCGACTGGGCGACCGCCGAGGCGCTCGCCTTCGGCACGCTGGTGCGCGAAGGCTTCCAGGTCCGCCTCTCCGGCCAGGACAGCGCCCGCGGCACCTTCAGCCAGCGCCACAGCGTCTGGGTGGACCAGAAGGACGGCCACAAATACATCCCGCTCTGCCACGTCGAGGGCGGCCGCTTCGAGGTGCGCGACAGCCCGCTCTCCGAATTCGGCGTGCTCGGCTTCGAATATGGCTATGCGCTGTCGGACCCGCGCACGCTCGTCCTCTGGGAGGCGCAGTTCGGCGACTTCGCCAACGGCGCTCAGGTGATCATCGACCAGTTCATCTCCTCGGGAGAGGCCAAATGGCTGCGCGCCAACGGCCTGGTGATGCTGCTCCCCCACGGCTACGAGGGCCAGGGGCCGGAGCACAGCTCGGCGCGGCCGGAGCGCTATCTGCAGCTCTGCGCCGAGGACAATATGCAGGTCGCCAACTGCACGACCCCGGCCAATTACTTCCACATCCTCAGGCGCCAGATGCACCGCGACTTCCGCAAGCCGCTGATCATCCTCACCCCCAAGTCGCTGCTGCGGCACAAGCTGGCGGTGTCGAGCCTCGCCGACTTCACCGGCGAGAGCCACTTCATGCGCATCCTCTCGGACCTCGACCCGCCGAAGGATGAGGAGGTGAAGCGGCTGGTGCTGTGCAGCGGCAAGCTCGCCTACGAGCTGATGGAGGCGCGCGACAAGGCGGGCGACCGCAACACCTCGATCGTGCGGATCGAGCAGCTCTATCCCTTCCCGTCCGAGCCGCTCGTCGTGCGCCTCAAGCGGATGGTCAATCTCGAGGAGGTCGTCTGGGCGCAGGAGGAGCCGCAGAACCAGGGCTATTGGAACTTCCTCGACTGGCGGATCGAGAAGTGCCTCGCCGAGGCCGATGTCGGGCCGCGGCGGCCGGTCTATGCCGGCCGCGCTGCCTCCGCCTCGACCGCCACCGGCCTGGCCAAGCGCCACGCGGCCGAGCAGGCGGCCTTGATCGCCGATGCGCTGGGCCATAGTTCGGCGCCGCTCACCGCGGACAGCAGCGAGGCGCCGCCCCAGCGGCGGGCGGGCTGAGAAGGAACGAGATGGCCACCGAAGTTACCGTCCCGACGCTGGGGGAATCGATCACCGAGGCGACGCTCGGCGAATGGCTGAAGCAGCCGGGCGATGCCGTGA
>JALYHK010000112.1 GCA_030776605.1 Pseudomonadota bacterium | reverse complement strand
GTCGAGGACCGCGACGGCGCTGCGCTGGTCCTCGTCGGGCTGGAGCTCGCCGGCGGCGAGCAGCGCCTCGTAGCGCGCGGCGACGCCGCTCACCGGGGCCTCAGCCCCTTGCGCAAGGTCCCCGACCAGGAGGCCACCGTCTCCTCGCCCTGGACGACGAGGCCGCGCATGAAGGCGAGGCGCTTGGTCTCGCGGAGCAGCTCCACCGTGCAGTCGAGCGGCTCGCCGAGCCGCCCGGGCGAGAGGAATTGGGCAGAAAGGTCGAGCGTGACGGAATAGGCGATGTCGGCGCCCGCGGCGTGGCCGCCGGCGAACATCGCCATGTCGATGAAGGTCAGCACGGCGCCGCCGTGGGCGACGTCACCGAGGTTGCTGTGGGCGGTGCCGGGGAACATCCGGCAGCGTGCCCTGCCATCCCCTTCGGCGCGCACGAGCAGCTTGCCGAGCGTGGCATTGTAGCGCTGCGTCCCTGGCGGCCGCTCGGCCACGTCCCAGGTCCACCAGCCCGGATGCTCCGGGTCCGGCTGGTGGCGGATCAGCGGGTGGAGGGGGCGCTCGGTCATCCCCTTATTCCAGCGCATCCTGTCATTCCAGCGAAGGCTGGAATCGAAGCCGATTGCGAAGGGGCCCCAGCCTGCGCTGGGGCGACATTGCCGATCAAACCGCGCGCTCTGCGAGCATCTTCTTGGTCTCGGCGATCGCCTTGGCGGGGTTGAGCCCTTTGGGGCAGACGTTGGCGCAGTTCATGATCGTGTGGCAGCGGTAGAGGCGGAACGGGTCCTCGAGCTCGTCGAGCCGCTCGCCGGTCATCTCGTCGCGGCTGTCGGCGAGCCAGCGATAGGCCTGGAGCAGGATCGCCGGACCGAGGAAACGGTCCGAGTTCCACCAGTAGCTGGGGCAGCTCGACGAGCAGCAGGCGCACAGGATGCACTCGTAGAGCCCGTCGAGCTTGGCCCGGTCCTCCGGCGACTGGAGCCGCTCCTTCCCCGAAGGCTCGGGCGTCACCGTCTGCAGCCAGGGCCGGATCGAGGCATATTGGGCGAAGAAATGGGTGAAGTCCGGCACCAGGTCCTTGATCACCTCCATGTGCGGCAGCGGGGTGATGCGGACCTCGCCCTTATAGTCCTCGATCGCGGTGGTGCAGGCGAGGCCGTTCTTGCCGTTGATGTTCATCGAGCAGGAGCCGCAGATGCCCTCGCGGCAGGAGCGGCGGAAGGTGAGGGTCGGATCGACCTCGTTCTTGATCTTGATCAGCGCGTCGAGGACCATCGGCCCTGTCGCGTCGAGATCGATCTCGAAGCGGTCGTAGCGCGGGTTCTCGCCGCTGTCCGGATCGTAGCGGTAGATGCGGAAGCTCTTGACCCGCTTCGCCTCGGGCGGAGCCTTGTGCTCCTTGCCCTTGCCCTTGATCTTGCTGTTCTTCGGCAGGGTGAATTCGGCCATCGCTGGAGTCCTTCTCTGGCCGTCCGATAGGCGCTCGGGCGCGGCGGCTCAATGGGCTTGGCCGGCCCGCCGCAAGAGGAGCAGCCGCGCGACCTCGTAGGTCCGGCCATTGTCGACGTCGATCGCGTGCGCGCCGTCGCCCAGCACCACCGCCTCGGCGCGCACGCCGAACCTCCTGGACAGCCGCCGCATTGCCCCTTCGAGCGAGACGAGGCCGAAGCGCAGGATGAGCAGGTTGACGAGTCCGAACGCCTCGGCGACCCGCTTCGGGTTCTTGGCGAACTGGCCGCCGCTGCGGAACGCCTCGGCGAGCCGGACGGCCTTGTCGCCGCTCAGCCCGTAGAGGTTGCAGTTCGAATATTGAGCGTCGGTGAAGCGGTAGAAGCGGCGCTGCCCGTCCGGGTGCGCCGCCAGCACAGCCTCGCGGGTGGCCATCGCCACCACCACCTCGGCGCCATCGCGCATCCGCGCGACGACCTTCTCGATCGCCTCCGGGGTGAGCAGCACGTTGTCGGCGGTGGTGATCAGCATCGGCTCGTCGACGCCGTGCGCGGCCGCATAAACGCTGTCGGCGAGGTTGGTTGCCGCCGGCACATAGTCGACCGGAATGCCGAGGCCGCCGCAGGCGCCCGGCACGGCGCGGATCGCCGGCACCGCCTCCTTCTCAATGCTGATATGGATGCGGCTGAGGCCCGGAACGACCGTCAGCGCGCGCAGCACATGCTCGAGCAACGGCTTGCCCGCGATCGGCACCAGGCATTTGTGGCTGACGCCGGCGCGGTCGGCGAGCGGGTCGAGCCGGCCGCCGCGCTGCGCGGCCAGCACGATCGCGGTGAACCCCCGCTCAGAGGAGGCCATGGCGGCGAAGGCCTTCGTAGAGGATGGTCTCGATGAGCTGCGACTGAGTGATGCCGGCAAGTTCGGCCGAGCGGCCGTAGACCTTCTGCGACCAGAGGTTGGCCTGCAGGTTGACCTCAAGGAAGCGAACCTCGCCCGTGTCGCGATCGAGCCGGAACTCGAACCGCCCATAGTCGAACGGCCGGAACTCCTCGGCCATGGTCCGCGTGTATTCGGCGATCCTCGGCTGCCAATCGGCATCGTCGAACGGCACCAGCCGGTATTTCTGACTGCGATCGACGAGGTCGCGCTTCTCGTAATAGGTGCGCAGGTGGCTCGGGTCGGCCTGCTCGAACAGCATCATCGGCATCACCACCGGCGCGCCGTCGACGGTGATGACAGGCACCTCGACATCGCTGCCGTTGAGGAAGGGCTCGACGATCACGTCGTGGCCCTGGGCGTGGATCGAGGCGACCGCCGCTTCGGTTCCGGCCCAGTCGAAGGCGTCCTGGACGCCCCAGCTCGCCGAGGAGGCGTTTGGCTTGATCACCAGCCGCTCGCCTGACGGACAGCGGGTTCGCTCGACCGGCACCCCCCGGCGATAGATCGCCCAGGGGGCGGTCGGAACGGCGCGGGCGGCCGCGGCCATCTTGGTGAGGTGCTTGTCGTCGGCGAGTCCGCGCAGGATCGGGCTGGCGCCGACATAGGGGATGCCGAGCCTCGTGCAGAGCAGCGGCAGCAGCATCTCGCTGTTGAGGAAGCCGCCGCGGTTGAGCAGCGGGAAGATGAAGTCGGCATCAGGGCGACCGAACAGCACTTCATAGCGGTCGGCGAGGGCGAGGTTGAGCCCCAGCTCCTTCAGGATCTCGCGCACCTCGACGTGGTAGAGGGCGTGGTTGCCGTCCTCCGGGTGCAAGCCGCCCTCCCAGAGCGCGTGCTTGGCGATGAACATGATCCTGAGCGCCCGCTTCGCGCTTTCCGGAATGCGCCGGGGAGTAACTTGATCGTGCACTTTGGAACGCGGGCCTTTCCGGCGGATGAAAGCGGCAGCTTCATCTATTCTGCTGCTGCTCGGGCGCAGAGATAGTGCCGCTCTTGCCGCAGGGGAAGAGCAGGAATAGAGCGCGCGCCTCATGGGAGCCAGCATAGTGTCGAGCGCCGCGACGTTGCTGATGACGAGCGGCGGAGACGGCCGCATCCGCCTCGATCCCGAAACCGGCCTCAACCGCTACTTCTCGGCGCCCCGGCCGAGCCAGGCGCTCGCTTACGCCTCATCGACCGCCAATGACATCTCGGCGGCCGCCTTCGCCCATGTCGGGGCACTGCTCGAGGCGTTCGGCGGCGCTCTGTCGCCGCGCGGCTACGCCGAGCGGCTCCAGGCGCTGCGCAGGCGGATCCGAGCGGCCTATGCGCTTCCGGACGAGGTGGCGATCGTCTTCGCCCCCTCCGGCACCGACCTCGAATATGTCGGCCTGGCCTGCGTCGAGGGTCGCGGCGAGGCGGGCACCCACAACATCTTGCTCGGCGCCGACGAGGTGGGCAGCGGCTGCATCCACTCGGCGCACGCCCGCTATTTCGCCGAAGAGACCGCCTTGGGGATCGCCACCCGCCCGGGCGACCCGGTCCCCGGGTTCGGCGAGACGCGGGTCGAGATGATCGACATACCGGTGCGCGACGATTTCGGCCGGCCCCGCCCCTCGGCGGAGATCGCGGCGGCGATGGACGGGGCGATCGCGGCCGCCGCCGAGTCCGGCCGCCACGTCCTCGTTCACGTCGTCCATGGATCGAAGACGGGGCTCATCCTCCCTTCGCTCGGCGACGTCGATGCGCTCGCCGCCGCGCACCGCGAGGCCGCGACCTTCCTCGTCGATGCCTGCCAGGCGCGGATCACCTCCGCGGCGATCGGCGACTATCTCGCGCGCGGCGCGGTCGTCTTCGTCACCGGATCTAAATTCATGGGCGGACCGCCGTTCAGCGGCTTTGCCCTCGTCCCACCGCAACTCGCCCGCGCCGCGCCGCCGCTTCCCCAAGGGCTGTCGACTCTCTTCCGCCGGGCCGAATGGCCGGAGGGCTGGCCCGGCGCCGAGCGCCTGACCGCCGGTGCCAATCTGGGCCTGCTGCTCCGGCTCGAGGCGGCCGTCTTCGAGCTGGAGCGCTTCCAGCGCCTCGAGCTCGAGGCGGTCACTCGAGCGATCCTCTCCTTCCATCAGTCGGTGCGGGACGAGATCATCGAGCCCACGCCCGCCCGCCGCGTCGCGCCCTATCCGCCCGGCGAGCGGGAGGAGGCCGAGGCACACCCGATCGAGATGCGGACATTGTCGACGCTGGACCTCTCCGGATTCGCGAGCGGCGCGGCGACCTTCGAGGACGCGGCGCGGTGGCACGAGGCGATGGCGGGGCGCGGCGTCCGGCTGGGCCAGCCGGTCAGATGCGTCCGGCTCGAGGACGGCGGATGGGGCGCGACTTTGAGGATCGGCGTGGCCATGCCGCAGCTGGTCGAGCGCGCCGGCCTCGACGACAGCGCCCTTGCGCGCGCCTTCGCGGCCGACATGGCGCGCGTCCGGGAAGCGCTGGTCGCGGTCGCGGGTTAGCGCCGCCTCGGCGAACCGCGCCGCCGGAGACCGGGACAATCCTCAGGGCCGGCGAGGGAACCCATCGCGCCGCCGCTCGTCTGTTACGCGGCGGTTACGACAATGGAGATCCGTAATGGCGAAGAGGAAATCGTCCGGCGGCAAGTCCGGCGGATCGGCTAATCCCAACAACGGCAACGACGGCGGCGGCGGCGATGCCGAATCGACGATGACCGACGCGCTCCGCGAGGCGGGGCGGAAGGCGGCTGAGCTCGCCCAGAATCCGGTGGCGCGCAGCGTCCTCGCCGCCGGCCTGGTCGCGGCCGCGGCGGCACTGGCGGCGAACAAGACGGTGCGCGAGACCGCGAGGCGCGGCGCCCGCGACGCTCAGGAAGTGGCCGAGACCGCAGCCGAAGTCGCTGCCGACACGGCCAACAAGGTTGGTGCGGCGATGATCAACGCGGCGACGGAGGCCGTGCGGCGGATGATGGCGCTCGGCGGCATGGGCGGCGGCGAGGCAAGCGCTGGCGGAAGCTCGGCGGGCGGGCG
>JALYHK010000111.1 GCA_030776605.1 Pseudomonadota bacterium | reverse complement strand
GCGTCGAGCGCCTCGCACAGCGCCGGGCAGACGCCGCCGGGCGCCACCACCGCGTCGAGCAGCATCGCGCGGCCGTCGCGGCTCCGCGCCACCTGCTCGCCGAGCCGCTCGTCGAGAAAGCCGGCGAGCGCCTCGACCTTGCCGCGCTCCACCGTCAGGCCCGCGGCCATGGCATGGCCGCCGCCTGCGACGAGCAGACCGCTGTCCTTGGCGGCGAGCACCGCGGCGCCGAGGTCGACGCCTGCGATCGATCGCCCCGAGCCCTTGCCGAGCCCGTCCTCGCCGAGCGCGACCACGATCGCCGGCCGCCCGAGCCTTTCCTTGAGCCGCCCGGCGACGATCCCGATCACGCCCGGATGCCAGCCCGCGCCGGCGACCAAGGCGACCGCGCGGTTTCCCTGCGCGCCGCACAGCTGCTCGGCCGCCTCGCGCTCGGCGGCCTCGATCGCGCGGCGCTCCTCGTTGAGCCGGTCGAGCTCGGCGGCGATCTCCCGCGCTTCCTCCGGATCCTCGCTGGTCAGCAGCCGCACGCCGAGGTCGGAGCGGCCGACGCGGCCGCCGGCGTTGATCCGCGGCCCGAGCGCGAACCCGAGCTCGTGGCAGGCCGGCGCGCGGGTAAGGCGGGCGGCGTCGATCAGCGCTGCAAGCCCGACGTTGCGCCGCTGCGCCATGATCTTGAGCCCCTGGGTCACGAAGGCCCGGTTGAGCCCGTGGAGCGATGCGACGTCGGCGACCGTGCCGAGCGCGACGAGATCGAGCAGCTCGACCAGCTTCGGCTCGTCCCGCCCGGCGAAGAAGCCGCGCCGGCGCAGCATCCGGAGCAGCGCCGCTCCGAGCAGGAAGCAGACGCCGACCGCGGCGAGGTTGCCGTGCGCTGCAGCCTCCGCCGCCTCGTCGAGCCGGTTCGGATTGACCAGCGCCCGCGCCGCCGGGAGCGCGCTGGCGCACTTGTGATGATCGACGACGATCACGTCGACGCCCGCGGCCCGCGCCATCTCCAGCGCCTCGAAGGCCTGGGCGCCGCAGTCGACGGTGATGATCAGCCGCGCCCCCTCCTCCGCCAGCCGAACCAGCGCCTCGCCCGAGGGGCCGTAGCCCTCCATCAGCCGATCCGGGATGTAGGCGCGGGGGGTGCAGCCGAGCTGGCGGAGCAGCCGGACGAGCAGCGCCGCCGAGGTCGCGCCGTCGACATCATAGTCGCCGAAGACTGTCACCGGCTCGCGCGCCTCGACCGCGTCGGCGAGCCGTTCGGCGGCCGCGTCCATGTCGCGAAAGATCGCCGGATCGGGCATGAAGCCGCGGATCGTCGGCGTGCGGTGCCGCTCGAGATCGTCGCGGGCAACGCCGCGGGCGAGCAGCAGCTGGTCGACCAGGTCGTCGACGACAAAGCCGGAATCGAAGCCGTCCGCCGCCGTCCCCCGCCAGCGCCAGGGCTGACCGAGGATCGAACGCGAGACGCCGCAGACGTGGGCGGTGGTGAGCATCGCCGCCAGCCTAAGCCATTCGGCCGGCGGAGTGAATCCGCTAACGCTTTATGCTGTGGATAAGCGACCCGCGGACCGCTCTCTCAGAGGAAGAGTGGTGCTGCCGGACAGGATCGAACTGTCGACCTCAGCCTTACCAAGGATGCGCTCTACCACTGAGCTACGGCAGCATCGCCCTGCGGGCGGGAGGCGGCGCTATGGCCGCTCGTCCGATGTAATGTCAAGGCGGCTTGCCGCAAGGCCCTCCAAGGGCTTAGCTGGCCGAATGGGCAATGAGGATGAGCGCAAGAAGCGCCTCGCCGAGGCGCTGCGCCAGAACCTCAGGCGCCGCAAGGCCCAGGCGCGCGTGGAGGACAAAGCGGCCGAGGAGGGCGACGCCTCCCGCCGTTCCCGCGAAAGGCGGATTACCTCAACAGGCAATCGCGAAAGCTGACCGTCACAGAGGCGCGCAGGCCGTTTCGAGCCAGGAGCGTGCGTCCCCGTCGAGCTGCGGCGCGACCACTTCCAGCACCTTGGCGTGGTATTCGTCGATCCACGCTTTCTCCTCGCGCGTCAGCATCTCGACCTCGATCAGCGTCCGGTCGATCGGGGCGAAGCTGAGGGTCTCGAAGCCGAGCAGCTTCTTCTCCGCCCCCTCGACCTCGACCGGCACGACCAGCACCAGATTCTCGACCCGGATCCCGTATTCGCCGACCTTGTAATAGCCCGGCTCATTGGAGAGGATCATGCCCGCCCTCAGCGGCTCGTCGCCTCCGGGCTGGCTCGAGCCCACCGGCGCGATCCTCTGCGGCCCTTCGTGCACGGCGAGGAAGGAGCCGACGCCGTGGCCGGTGCCGTGGGCATAGTCGAGGCCCGCCTGCCAGAGATGTTGGCGCGCGAAGCTGTCGAGCTGGCTGCCGCGCGTGCCTTCGGGGAAGCGCTGCCGGGCGACGGCGATATGGCCCTTGAGCACCCGGGTGAAGCGGTCGCGCATTTCCGCCGTCGGCTCCCCGACCGCGACGGTGCGGGTGATGTCGGTCGTCCCGTCCGGATACTGGCCGCCGGAATCGACCAGGTAGAGCGAGTCCATCTCGATCGGCCGGTTGGTCTCCTCCGTCACGCGGTAATGGACGATCGCGCCGTTCGCCCCGGCGCCGGAGATCGTGTCGAAGCTGAGGTCGCGAAGATCGCCGCTCGCCTGCCGGAATTCGTGCAGCCTGGCGGCCGCCGAAAGCTCATCGACCCCACCCTTAGGCGCTTCGACGCTGAGCCAGTGAAGGAATCGCACCAGCGCCGCCCCGTCGCGCGCCTGGGCCGCCCTGTGGCCGGCAATCTCGACCTCGTTCTTGATCGCCTTCGGCAGAACGGCGGGATCGCGCTTCGCCAGCACCTTCGCACCGGCTTTCTCCAGCGCCTCGAAGATCGCCGAAACCGACCGCTCGGGATCGACGATCACGGCCTTGCCGCCGAGGCCCGACAGATAGGGCTCGAAGTCGTGCCGCTCGTGGAGGCGGACGCCGTTGCCGAGATGCTGCCGCACCGCCTCGTCAATCTTTTCCGAGGCGACGAAGAGGTCGGCCGTTCCGTCGTCGTGGACGACCGCGAAGGATAAGGCGACCGGCGTGTGCTCGACGTCCTGCCCGCGCACGTTGAAGGTCCAGGCGATGGAATCGAGCGCGGCCAATACGGCGGCGTCGGCTTTCTGCTCCTTCAGAGCGTCCGCCATTTCCTGCCGCTTCGCGGCCGAGGACTTGCCGGCATATGCGTCCGGGTGCACGATCAGCCGCGCCCGCGACGGCTCCGGCTTGTCGGCCCAGACGGCGTCGATCGGGTTGCGGGAGACGGGGACGAGCTCCGCGCCTCTCTCCGCCAGCGCCTCGCGCGCCCGCTTCACCCATTGATTCGTGTGGAGCCAGGGATCGTAGCCGATCCGCGCCCCGTCCGGCGCATGCGCCTTCAGCCAGTCGGCGACGCTGGTTTCGGGCACCGATTGGTAGGACCAGTGCTTGCCGTCGACCTGCTCGCGCACCTGGAGCGTGTAGCGTCCGTCGGTGAAGATCGCCGCTTCCTCCGGCAGCACCACCGCCGATCCCGCCGAGCCCTGGAAGCCGGTCAGCCAGGCGAGGCGCTGCGCATAGCTGCCGACATATTCCGACATATGCTCGTCGGTGAGCGGAACCACGAAGCCGTCGAGGCGGTCGGCCTTGAGTTGCTCGCGCAGCGCCGCGAGCCGGTCCTCGTACGTGGACATGGACGTTCCCTCGACTATGTGGGGGCGCAGATAGACCAGCCCCGCCGTCCGCGAAAGAGTGCATGACCGAGCTTCCCGACCCGCCCCTCGCCGAGCGGCGCCCCTACAGCTACGACGCCCACGGCGTCGCCATCGAGGATCCGTGGCACTGGCTGCGCGACCCCGGCTACCCCGAGGTCACAGATCCGGACGTGCTCGCTTACCTCAAGGCCGAGAATGCCTATTTCGAAGCGGCGATGGCGCCGCACCGCGCGCTGATCGACGCGCTGTTCGAGGAGATGAAGGGGCGGATCAAGGAGGACGACCGATCGGTGCCGGTCAAGGACGGCGACTTCCTATACTGGTGGGCGTTCGATCCCGGCGCGCAATATCGGAAATGGTACCGCAAACCTGTGCGGGGCGGCGATGCGCAGATGATCTTCGACGAGCCGGCCGAGGCCGAGGGGAAGGACTATTTCCGGCTCGGCGCGCTCAAGGTGAGCCCGGACGGGCGCTGGGCGGCGACCCTCGTGGACGATGACGGCTCGGAGCGGTTCAAGCTGCGCATCCGCGACCTCGCGAGCGGGCAGGATATCGAAGCCGTCACCGCCGTCGGCATCGGCAACATCGAGTGGAGCGCCGGCTCCGACGCAATCGTCTTCACCGAGGTCAACGAGAACTGGCGCAGCTACCGCGCCCGCCTCCACCGCCTCGGCCGCCCCACCGGGGAGGACGTGACCCTCTACGAGGAGAGCGAGGACCCCGGCTTCTCGGTGGCGGTGGCGAAGAGCCAGGACCGCAGCCTGATCTTCCTCGCCACCGGCGACAACAGCTCGACCGAGCTTCGGTTCGTGCCGTCGGGCGATCCCGCCGCCGAGCCGGTGCTGGTCGCCCGCCGGCGGCCGGAAGTGATCTATTCGGCCGATGCCGCCCACGGGAAGCTCTGGATCCTGGCCAACGACGAGCATGTCAACTTCCGCCTCGCCGAGGCCGATCCCGCCGCGCCGGCCGAGTGGCGGACGGTGATCCCCGGCTCGGACGAAGTCTATATGCGCGGCCACAGCGCCTTCCGCGACCATCTGGTGATCGAGGAGCGGCTCGGCGGCCTCGATCAGATCCGGCTGCGCTCCTATGCGGGCGGGGAGCGGCGGATCGCCTTCCCCGAGCCGAGCTACACCGCCGGCCTCGGCGCCAACCCCGAGTTCGCGCCCGCCGCCTACCGGCTGAGCTATTCGTCGATGGTCACTCCCGGGACCGTCTACGACTACCATCCCGGCGAGGACCGGCTCGAGACGCTCAAGGTCCAGGAGATCCCGTCGGGCTACGACGCGTCGCTGTACGAGACCGAGCGGCTGATGATCGACGCCCGCGACGGCAAGCGCGTTCCGGTTTCCGTCGTGTATCGCAAGGGCTTTCCGAAGGACGGCAGCGGCAAGGTATTCCTCTACGCCTACGGCGCCTACGGCTATGCGATCCCGCCGAGCTTCTCGAGCGCTCGGCTCAGCCTCCTCGACCGCGGCTATGCCTATGCGATCGCGCATATCCGCGGCGGCGACGATCTCGGCCACGGCTGGTTCCTCGACGGCAAGCTCACCAAGCGCACCAACACGTTCAACGACTTCGTCGATGCGGCCAAGGGGCTGATCGCGGCCGGCTTCACCAGGCCCGGCGGGATCGCGATCCAGGGCGGCTCGGCCGGCGGCGAGCTGATGGG
>JALYHK010000110.1 GCA_030776605.1 Pseudomonadota bacterium | reverse complement strand
GTGCTACACCGTCAGGCCGCGGCGCGCGGCGTCGGCGGCTCGGCCTCGGCCAGCGGGAGCGTCAACAGCCGCGCTCGGGCGAGCGCCTCCGCAGCCTCGGCATCGACCGGCGGCGAGAGCAGATAGCCCTGACCGTAGCGGCAGTTGAGCTGGCGCAGCAGCGCAAGCTGGACCTCCTCCTCAATGTGCTCGGCGACGCAGGGCACGCCGAGGGAGGCGCAAAGCTCGACCACGCCGCGCAGCAACCGCATTGCCGGCGGGCTGCGCGGCGCGGCGACGATCAGCGAGCCGTCGAGCTTGATCGCGTCGAAGTCGATCTCGCGCAGATAGGAGATGGATGCGTAGCCGGCGCCGAAATCGTCAAGCACGATCCGCACCCCCGCCTCGCGCAGCAGCCGCAGGTTGCCGCGCGCCGATTCGAAGTCGACGAGCAGCGCGGTCTCGGTCACCTCGAGCTGCAGGCGACCGGGATCTAGGCCGGCGGCGTCGACGGTCTCCAGGATCCGTCCCGCCGAAGTCGCCGAGCAGAGCTGGAGTGCGCTCAGGTTAAACGAGAGCGACACGGCCTCCGGCCAACGCCCCGCCTGCTCAGCGCCGCGCCGCAGCAGCGCCGATCCGATCGCCTCCACCGCGTTGATCTGCTCGGTGATCGGGATAAACTCGCTCGGGGACACCGGCCCGAGCTCCGGATGGTCCCAGCGCGCCAGCGCCTCGAAGCTTTTCAGCTGCATCGTGCCGAGCTCGTAGATCGGCTGGAAGACCAGCCCGATCTGCTCGTGGAGACCCGGATCGCGCAGCGCACGCTCGATCGCGGTGCGGCGGCGGCGGGCCTGCTCCATATCCGGAGTGAACAGGGCATGGGCGCCGCGGCCGCGCTGCTTGGCTGCGTAGAGTGCGGAGTCGCAGCGGCCGAGCGCCAGCGTCAGGTCGCGCTCCTCGGGCGGCACGAGGTGGAGGCCGCAGCAGCCTGACAGCCGGAACTGGCGGCTCTCGACAGCGTAAGCGCGGCGCAGCTCCTCGACGATCCTTCTGCCCAGCCGGGTTGCCTCCCCCGGCGTCGTGCAGCCCGGAACCAGCAGCGCGAACTCGTCGCCGCCCATCCGCGCGGCAAGGCCCTCGGCACCGGCGACTTTCTTCAGCCGCGCCGCGACTTCCGTCAGCACGGCATCGCCCATCGCATGGCCGAAGGTGTCGTTGATCGGCTTGAAGCCGTCGAGGTCGACCAGCGCCAGCGTTAGCCGCGTGCAGCGCTCCGGCCGCGCCACGGCCTGTTCCAGCACCACCAGGAAGGCGCGGCGGTTGGCGAGGCTGGTCAGGGGGTCGGTATCCGCGACCTGCTTCACCCGCGCCTTCTCGGCGATCGCGATGGTCTCCGCCTTCAGCGCCCGCTCGCGCTCCGCCTCGATCTCCGAGCGCGAGCGGACGAGCTGGGTGATGCCCTTGTTATGGACGCCAAGCAGCCGCAGCAGCAGCAGCGTGATCAGCGTCAGGCTGACCCCGACCGCGACATGCGCCGCCGCTCCGGTCAGGATCAGCGTCGCCGCGAGCGGCAGCGCGAACAGGATCAGCGGCAGGCGCGCGGCGCTGGGAAAGCTGCTTAGGCCATAGGCGCAGCCGATCGCCGCGAGGCTGGCGAACAAGATGACATGCTCCTGATCGCCGGCGGGCGCGACGGCGAACAGCCGGATCGCCCAGGCGCTGAACGACAGGCTGATCAGCGCAGCGAACAGCCAGGTCTTGTGCAGCTCCTTCAGGATCTGCTCGGGCGGGAGACTTTGGGAGCGGGTGCGCAGCCAGTGGGCCAGCCGCAAGACGACGATCACGATCAGCAGGTTGACCGGATGCCAGAGCTGGTTGAAGGCGCCGCCGGTTGCGAGGTGGAGGCCGATAAAATTCGCCAGCGCGATCACATAGAGCAGCGGGATCTGCCGCTGGAGCGCACCATAGCGCACGTGGAGCAGCGCCCGTCCGAACGCCGTATCCGCCTCGCCAATATCGAGAAGCCGCCTAACCCGCAGCATCAGCTCGCGCCCCATCAGGCGAGCAATAAATCGCCGAGGGTTAAGACAGGATTGAGGAAGGGCGGGAGGCGAAACGAACAGGTATGCCGGCCGCAGCTCAGCCCTCGATCTTGCGCATCGGCAGCGCGGAGAGGATCTGCTCGCGCAGCCGCTGCTCCTGCCGGTAGCGGCCGGTGCTGCGCGCGTCCGCCCGTTGCACCAGCAGCCGCGCCAGCACCGCCTCGGTCGCCAGCGGCTCGAGCGTGCAGCTGGCAAGATCGAGCGGGAGGACGAAGCGCGCCCCGATCTCCCCGCCGCGGCGCCAGCTCACCTGCGCCTCCACCTCGCCGATGCCCGGCAGGTCGACCCAGACGGGGCCGCCGACCATCACCATCGCCTCGCATTCGGCGCGAAAGCCGTCCTCCGACAGGTCGACGATGCGGACCTCAAGGCTGCTCCAGCTGTTCGGGCGCAGCCGCGTCGTCTCGTCGACGGCGATTCTCTCGCTCCGGCGCACGTCTGTCTCCCCGCCGCTCCTTGCGCTCATCCGCCTCGCCTTAGCGCGGCGACGGTTAAGCAATTGCTGATTGCCCCGTTGGCAATTCGGTAAGCCTTTTCCATGCATAGTGCGGCGCCTGGGCAAGGAAGCAGGAATGCACGAACTGAGAAGCGCCATTCTGGCTGGGGAAGGAGCGAGCGCGAGGCTGGTTTCGACCAAGGAGAAGTGCCGCCGGCGGACGTCCAACGGAAGCCTCGCCGGCCTTTACATCTCGCGCGAGGAGCGCCGCTCGACCGACCAGCGGCGCGAGGACCGGCACTTCGGGATCGTCGAGCGGGCAATCGTCACCTTCAGGGGCAAGAAACTGCTGGTGAAGGTGATCAACCTGTCCCCCAGCGGGATGATGATCGAGAGCGACGTGATGCCGCACATCGGCGAGACGGTCGACGTCGAGTTCGACGGCTTCGACAGGCTGCAGGGCGTCGTGCGCTGGGTGAAGCAGGGGCGCATCGGAATCGACGTGGGCGACGGCGGGATCGCACTAGAGTGAGCGGCCGCCGGGGTCCGGCGGCGGGGGCGAGCACGGTTCGGAGCGGGTGCTGCCCGGCTCCCCTTAAGGGGTCCGACGGATGAGGATGGGTCGGTTTTCCGGCTTGAGCGACAACGGCCCGGAGGCGGTGGTGCCGCTTTCGGCGCCGAACGTGCTCGTGTTCGACTTCATCGCCGCCGGCGACCATCACGACGAGCGCGTCGCCTGCGAGCGCCTCCATTCCATCGCCCACGCCGCGCCCTTCCTCGCGCTTGCCCATCTCGTCTGCGGCATTGTCCTGTTCCTCGCTCACGGCGAGCTCGGGGCCGCCCCGGACCCGTGGCTGTTCGGGCTGCCGATCACGGCGATCCTGCTGCTCGACCTACGGCTGTGGCGCCTCACCCGCCGCGGCGCGCGGACGCCGCGCCCCCATCTGCTCACCCGCCTCAGCGCCCTTTACGCGGTGGTCGGTGCGATCCTCTGGCTGATCGTCATCGCCGCGGCGGTCAACGCGGGCGTGGGGCCGGACAGCGGGGCGGCGCGCGGCGCGATGATCGGCGGCATGGTCGCCACCACGGCCGCTTTCATGGCGATCCCGGCGCTGGTCCTGATCAGCTCGGCGGGAGCGATCGCCGCCGCCTTGCTGTTCACCCGCGGCTATGCGGTGGTGGGGATGGGGAGCGCCTTCGCGGTCTGCCTGATCGGCCTCAGCATGGTGCGTGCGCGCGACGCGATCCTCGCTGCCCACCACCGCCTGCTCGCCGATTGGCGGGCCGGCCAGGCGAGCCGCTTCGTCGCCGCCTATGAAGCCAGCGGCCGCGGCTGGTTCTGGGAGACCAACGCCGACGGCGCCCTCACCTACGTCTCCGAGACGCTCGCCAGGGAGCTGGGACGCACCGGCGCCGAACTTGTCGGCCGCCGCTTCGCCGAGCTGCTGCTCGTCGAAGCCTCTGGCGGGGACGAGGGCGAGCGGCCGACGCTGGGCTTTCACCTCGCCGCCCGCTTCCCCTTCTCGCAGGTGATCGTCGCGCCCAACGGCCGCCAGGACGTCTGCTGGTCGCTCTCCGGCAGCCCCAATTTCGACGAGCTCGGCCGCTTCCTCGGCTTCCGCGGCATTGGCGAGAATTTGAGCGAGGAGCGCCGCACGCAAGTGATGGCGTCCAAGCTTGCCCGCATCGATTCGCTGACCGGCCTGCCGAACCGGCCCGCGATGCGCAAGATGCTCGACGATGCGCTGGCCAATTCGGCGAGCCGCCGCGAAGGCTGCGCACTGTTCCTGATCGACCTCGACCGCTTCAAGGCGGTCAACGACACCCTCGGCCATCCCGTCGGCGACGTGCTGCTGAAGCAGGTGGCCCAGCGGCTCGCCGGCGTCGTCGGCGGCCTCGGCCAGGTCGGGCGCCTGGGCGGCGACGAGTTCGAGGCGGTGCTCCCCGCCGAGGACGAGGAAGGCCGTCTCGCCGCGCTCGCCGAGCGGCTGATCCAGCAGGTCTCCAAGCCCTACCTCATCCGCGGCCACACGATAAGCATCGGCTGCTCCGTGGGCATCGCCGTCGCACGGCCCGGCAAGGCCTATGCCGACGCGCTGATACGCGACGCCGACGTCGCCCTCTATGCCGCCAAGGCCGCGGGGCGGGGCACCTTCCGGCTGTTCGATCCCGCGATGCACTCCAAGGCGAACGACCGGCAGATCCTCCAGAAGGACCTCGAGCAGGCGGTCGCCAAGGGCGAGCTCAGGCTGCTGTTCCAGCCGGTCGTCGAGGCGGCGAGCGAGGACCTCGCCGGCTTCGAGGCGCTGGTGCGCTGGGCTCACCCTGTCCGCGGGCTGCTCGCCCCGGCCGAGTTCCTGTCGATCGCCGAGGAATGCGGCGCGATCGACGGCATCGGCGAATGGGTCCTGCGCACCGCCTGCGCCGAGGCGGCGCACTGGCCGCGCCACCTCAGGCTTGCGGTCGACATCTCGCCCCAGCAGCTGCGCAGCGCCGGCTTCGCTGCGAAGCTCGCCAATGCTCTCGCTGCCTCGCAGCTTGATCCCGAGCGGCTCGAGCTCGACCTACGCGAGGATGCGCTGCTCGCCGACAGCCTGCAAGCGAGCGAAGTCGTCGCGAGCGTCAAGGCGCTCGGCGTGCGCCTCGCGCTTGACGATTTCGGCAGCGGCGTCTCCAGCCTCGCCAGCCTGCGCACCGCGCCGCTCAACCGGATCAAGATCGACCAGGCGTTCCTGCGCAGCGCCATGCCCGAGCGCAGCCGCAACCGTGCGCTGGTCGGCGCGCTGGTCGCGCTGGCCGGCAACCTCGACATGGAGGTGACTGCCGAAGGGGCCGAGACGCTCGATGACCTCGCTCTCGCCCGCAAGCTGAACTGCACCCACGTCCAGGGGTTCCTG
>JALYHK010000109.1 GCA_030776605.1 Pseudomonadota bacterium | reverse complement strand
CTCGTGACGCTGCGGTCCGGCGGCGAGCTGCTCGACCGGGCGCTGACGCTCCGCTTCCCCGGCCCCGCGAGCGCCACGGGAGAGGACGTCGCCGAGCTCCACCTCCACGGCGGCCGATCGGTGGTGGCGGCGGTGCTGGCGGCGCTCGGCGCCATCGAAGGGCTGCGCCACGCCGCGCCGGGCGAGTTCACCCGCCGCGCCTTCGAGAATGGGCGGATCGACCTCGCCGAGGCGGAAGGCCTCGCCGACCTGCTGACGGCGGAGACTGAGGCGCAGCGGCGCGCTGCGCTGGAGCTCGCCGGCGGCGCGCTCAGCCGTCAGGTCGAGGTCTGGCAGGCGCGGCTGCTCGCGGCGGCGGCGCAGGTCGAAGCCGCGCTCGACTTCGACGACGAGGCGGACGTCCAAAGGTCCCGCCAACCTGAGGACAAGGACGAGCTCGGGCGGTTCGCGGCCGAGCTGGAGCAATGGCTGGCGCGGCCTCCCGCCGAACGGCTGAAGGACGGGGTCAGGATCGCCATAGCCGGCCCGCCAAATGCTGGAAAGTCGAGCCTTCTCAACATCTTAGCAGGAAGGGAGGCGGCAATCACGGCGGAGGTGGCGGGCACCACGCGCGACCTGATCGAGGCGCCGACGGCGATCGGCGGCGCGCCTTTCCTGCTGATCGATACCGCCGGGCTGCGCGACAGCGGCGATCCGGTCGAGGCTATCGGCGTCGCCCGCGCCCGCGCCGCGATGGAGACGGCGGATCTGGTGCTCTGGGTCGGGGCACCTGCCGAAGCCCCTCGGGGGGCGATCCGCGTCCATCCCAAGGCAGACCTCGGAGAGCCCGATGGCGCCGCCGACGTGGCGGTGTCGGCGGTCACCGGCGCGGGCATCGATACGCTCGTCCGGCTGCTGCTCGAGCGCGTGCGCGCGCTGCTGCCGCGGACGGGCGAGCTCGCGATCAACGCCCGCCACCGCGCACTCATCACCGAGTGCCGCGACCGACTCCTGGAAGCGCGGGACGCGGCCGATCCGCTGATCGCGGCGGAGGCGCTGCGCCAAGCCCGCACGGCGCTCGACCGGATCACCGGCCGCGCCGGGGTCGAAGACATGCTCGACGCGCTCTTCGGCCGCTTCTGCATCGGCAAGTGATTGTTCCACGTGGAACAGCGTCCTACATGCGCGGCGTGAGCGAGAGCTTCGACATCATCGTGGTCGGCGGCGGGCACGCCGGGACCGAGGCGGCCGCCGCGGCTGCGCGGATGGGCGCGTCCGTCGCCCTCGTCACGTTCGCGCGCGAGCAGATCGGAGCGATGTCGTGCAATCCGGCGATCGGCGGGCTCGGCAAGGGCCATCTGGTGCGGGAGGTCGACGCCTTCGATGGGCTCATCGCTCGCGCGGCCGACTTCGCCGCGATCCACTATCGCATGCTCAACGCCAGCAAGGGCGCGGCGGTGCGCGGCCCGCGAGTGCAGGCGGACCGCAAGCGCTACAAGGCCGCGATCAGGGAGGCGATCGACGCGCAGCCGAATCTCGCGGTCGTCGAAGGCGAAGCCGAAGCGCTTGTTTTGGAGGGTCGCCGTGTTGTGGGACTGCAGGTCGGCGGCCGCCGTCTCAGCGCCGAGGCGGTGGTGCTGGCGACCGGCACATTCCTCGGCGGCAAGCTCCACTTCGGGCTGAGCAGCCGCCAAGGCGGCCGCCTCGGCGAGCGCGCGGCGACCGCGCTTGCCCGCCAGCTGCGCACGCTCGGCCTGCCGCTCGCCCGGCTCAAGACGGGCACGCCGCCGCGCCTCGACGGCCGGACCATAGATTGGGCCGCGCTCGAGCGGCAGGAATCGGACGAGGAGGGCTGGACGATGTCGCCGATGAGCGGCGGCCGCCCTGCCCCGCAGCTCTTCTGCGCGATCAGCCGCACCAACGGGCGCACCCACGAGATCATCCGCGCCGGCCTCGACCGCTCGCCCCTCTTCGCCGGGGAGATCGTCGGCGTCGGCCCGCGCTACTGCCCGTCGATTGAGGACAAGGTCCACCGCTTCGGCGACCGCGACGGTCATCAGATCTTCCTCGAGCCCGAAGGCCTGGACGACGTCGCCGTCTACCCGAACGGTATTTCGACTTCCCTGCCCGAGGACGTGCAGCTGGCGATGGTGCGCAGCATTGCGGGGCTTGAGCGCGCCGAGATCCTGCAGCCGGGTTACGCGGTCGAATATGACCATGTTGATCCGCGCATCCTCGAGCCCACGCTCGCGGTCCGCGAGGTGGAAGGGCTCTATCTCGCAGGGCAGATCAACGGCACCACCGGCTATGAGGAAGCGGCGGCGCAGGGGCTGGTCGCCGGTGCCAACGCCGCCGCCTGGGCCGCCGGCGCCGCGCCGCTGCTCTTCGACCGCGCCGACGGCTACATTGGCGTGATGATCGACGATCTCGTCCTCCAGGGCGTGACCGAGCCCTATCGGATGCTCACCGCACGGGCCGAATATCGGCTGCGGCTGCGCGCGGACAACGCCGAGGCGCGGCTCACTCCGCAGGCGATCGCCGCCGGCTGCGTCGGCGCCGAGCGGCGGCGTCACTTCGAGGCCAGGCAGGCGGAGCGGGGGCGGATCGAGGCGCTGCTGGCGCGGCCGCACACTGCAGCACAGCTTAGCGATGCGGGGATCGCCGTGCGCGGCGAGGGAGCGCTGCGGCCGCTTTCCGAATGGCTTCGCTTTCCCGAGCTCGACGCCGAGGGGCTCCGCCGGCTGGTCCCGGAGCTGCGCCAGGCGGCGCCGGAGCGGCTCGAGGAGGCGGTCCAGGATCATCGCTACGCGCCCTATGTCGAGCGGCAGCGCGGGGAGATCGCCCGTTGGCGCGCCGACGAGGCGGTCCGCCTTCCCCCCAACCTCGACTACGGCAGCATTCCGGGCCTGTCGGCCGAGATGGTGGAGCGCCTTGCGCTGACCCGCCCAGGCTCGCTGGGGGCCGCTTCGCGGATCCGAGGGGTGACGCCTGCCGCCCTCAGCGCGATCCTCGTTCACGCGCGCCGGAAGGCGGCGTAGTGGACGAAGAAGAGGCGCGGGCTTGGCTCCAGCGCCAGTTCGACGTTCCACGTGAAACATTTGAGCGGCTGGAGGCCTTCGCGGCGTTTCTCGCCCGAGAAAACGACCGCCAGAATCTGGTCGCCAAGCCTACCTTGGACCGCATCTGGTCCCGCCACATTGCCGACTCGGCCCAATTGCTCCGCTATGCGCCCAGTGCGGACGCCAGGTGGGTCGATCTCGGGACCGGTGCGGGTTTCCCCGGTTTGATCGTCGCGGCGCTGCACCAGGGGCCGGTGACGTTGGTCGAGGAGCGCCGGCTACGCGGGGAATTCCTGCGCCGGGCCGCCGAACTTCTCGACGTGTCGCCGGAGATTCTGCAGGTCCGCGCGGAACGGATGCCGCCCCGGCGCTTCGACGTGATCAGCGCCCGCGCCTTCGCGCCGCTCCCCCGGCTGCTGGAGATTGGCACAGCCTTTTCCACAATAAAGACGCTGTGGCTGCTGCCAAAGGGGCGAAGCGCGCAGTCGGAACTGGAAGCGCTGGATTCTTCGTGGCAGGGTGACTTCCGTCTCGAACCGAGCCTGACCGACCCCGACGCGCAGATCATCGTCGCCGAGGGGGTGAAAAGGAAGCGCCGATGATCCGGGTCGCAATTGCCAACCAAAAAGGCGGAGTGGGCAAGACCACGACGGCGATCAACCTCGCCACCGCTTTGGCGGCCACCGGCTGGAAGGTGCTGCTCATCGATCTCGATCCGCAAGGCAATGCTTCGACCGGCCTCGGCGTGTCGCAGGCTCAACGCAGCCGATCGAGCTACCAGCTGCTCACCGGCCAGTGCCGGCTCGAAGAAGCGGTGGTGGCCACCCGGGTGCCGCGGCTTGACATCGTGCCCGCGACCGTCGATCTCTCCGGCGCCGAGATCGAACTCATTGATTTCGAAAGAAGAACCCATCTTCTCGACGAAGCGATCGACGCCGTCGCGCCGGGTCGGTGGGATATCTGCCTGATCGACTGCCCGCCTTCGCTCGGGCTTCTTACCGTCAATGCACTGGTCGCCGCCCGCTCTATCCTGGTGCCGCTCCAGACCGAGTTTTTCGCGCTCGAGGGTCTTAGCCAGCTTCTCCAGACGATCGAGCGGGTCCGCGCCCGCTTCAACCCCCACCTGTCGATCCTCGGCATCGCCCTCACCATGTACGACCGGCGCAACAAGCTCTCCGGCCAGGTCGCCGACGACGTCCGCGCCTGCCTCGGCAAGGTGGTCTTCGAGACGGTGATTCCACGCAACGTGCGCCTCTCCGAAGCGCCGAGCCACGGCGTTCCGGCGCTGATCTACGACCACCGCTGCCCGGGTTCCGAAGCCTATATGGCGCTCGCCCGCGAGCTGATCGGGCGGCTGCCCAAGCCGGCGGAAGCGGCATGACCGACGAGAGCCCCGCCCGCCGCCGCCCTTCGGGGCTCGGTCGCGGCCTCTCGTCGCTGCTCGGCGAAGTGGCCCAGGAGGCGCCGGTCGAAGGCGCGGGGGCGCGCGAAGGCGTCCGGACCATTCCGGTCGCCAGCATCGAGCCGAACCTCGCGCAGCCGCGCCGCGCCTTCGACGAGGAGGCGCTCGCCGAGCTTGCCGAGTCGATCCGCAGCCGCGGCGTCATCCAGCCGATCGTCGTCCGCCCCCGCGACGGCCGTTACCAGATCGTCGCCGGCGAGCGGCGCTGGCGGGCGGCGCAGAAGGCGCGGCTGCACGAGATCCCGGCGATCGTCCGCGACTTCGACGACGCCGAGACGCTCGAGGTGGCGCTGGTCGAGAACATCCAGCGCCAGGACCTCAACGCGATCGAGGAGGCCCAGGGCTACAAAAGGCTGATCGACGACTATGGCCACACCCAGGAGGAGCTCGGCCGCCTCGTCCACAAGTCGCGCAGCCATGTCGCTAACCTGTTGAGATTGCTCGATCTTCCAGCGTCGGTGCAGGAGATGGTGGCGGCCGGGCAGCTCAGCATGGGCCATGCCCGCGCGCTCGTCACCGCGCCCGATGCGGAGGCGCTCGCGCAGGATGTCGTGAAGCGCGGGCTCTCGGTACGCGAGACCGAGCGGCTCGTCCGATCCGGACGGCCGCGGCAGCTCCGCCTCGCCCCGATCCAATATAAGGGCGCGAGCGCCGACATCGCCGCGCTCGAGCGCCAGCTCGGCGACATGCTCGGGCTCAAGGTGGCGATCCGCCATGACCCGAAGGGCGGCACCGTCACGCTGCACTATTCGAGCCTCGATCAGCTCGACATGATCTGCCAGCGCCTCAGCGGCGAGAAGATCTGACACGCGAGCCCCGGCCGGTGCAGTCGCGCCGCTGGGTGCTCAGCGCAGCCGCGCCGCCTGCCGGCAGATTGCGAACAGCTCCTCGTCGACCGCTCTCGGGCCGAGGCCGCCCTTGGTCTTGACC
>JALYHK010000108.1 GCA_030776605.1 Pseudomonadota bacterium | reverse complement strand
CCTGGTGCTCGTGCCCCTCGTCGCCGCCGACCGCCGCGGCCACCGCATCGGCCACGGCAAGGGCCATTACGACCGCGCCATCGCCCATCTCCGCGAAGGCGCCGAGGTGTTCACCGTCGGCCTCGGCTGGGAGCCGCAGATACTCGAGGAGGACATAGCGGAGGACGCCTGGGACATGCCCCTCGACGCCATCGCCACCCCCGCCGAGTGGATCCCGTGCAGATAGAGCGGCCGAGCTGGCGCAAGCCCGCCGGGATCCTCCTCATCCTGCTGCTGATCGCCGGCTGGGCGGCCATCGTCGTCGCCGCCGCCGAGCTGATCGCGGGCCTGCCCTGGCCGGTCCACCTCCTCTATTATCTCGCCGCCGGCATCCTCTGGGTGCTGCCGCTGAAGCCGCTGCTGAGATGGATGGAGACCGGCCGCTGGCGGGGCTGAGCCGGTGCTCCGCGCCCTCGTCATGCTGGACTCATTTCGGCATCCAGCGGCGAGCTCCGGTGCGGCCGGAGGGCTGGGGCTGCGACCTAATTGAGGCTGACGCCGGTGGCGGTGGCGCCGCGCGCGTCGAGGGAATGGCGCGAGTGACGGGGCTCGAACCCGCGACCTCCGGCGTGACAGGCCGGCGCTCTAACCGACTGAGCTACACCCGCGCTTGGAAGCCGGCGAGGTAGTGGTGGCCCGGCAGGGTGTCAAGCAAGGCTTATTCCCGCGCCCGCGCCCCGCGCTCCTGGGGCTCCTCGTGATGCTCCGCGACCAGCGTCCCCTCCTCGAACAGGAAGCCGGCGATGTCCGGCTTGCCGGCCGCATCGAGAATCGTCTTCAGGATGATCAGCAGCGGCACGGCGAGGAGCGCCCCGGTGGTCCCCCACACCCAAGCCCAAAAGCTCAGCGCGAGCAGGATCAGCAGCGGGTTGATGGTGAGCCGCCGCCCCACGATCGCCGGCGTCAGCAGGTTGGCCTCGAGGAGGTGGAGGACGACGAAGCTCAGCGCCGGGAGCAGCGCGTACCAGGGGTCGCTGAACGCCATCAGCCCGCCCACCGCGAGCAGCAGCGTCGAGCCGATCGGCCCCAGATAGGGGATGTAGTTGAGCACCGCGACGATGCCGCCCCACATCAAGGGGGTGGGCATGCCGATCCAGTAGAGCGCGAAGGCGACGGTGAGCCCGAGGCTGATGTTGATCATCGTGATCGTGCCGAGATAGGTCGAGGTCGCGTCGACCACCTGCTGGATCACCCGAGCAGTCGTCATCGCGCCGTCGAAGCTCGCCCGAGTTGTGATGGTGCGCTTGCGCATCCGCGTCCAGCCGGCGAGGAAGAAGAAGATCACCAGGATCGCGAAGAACATCTGGATGACGGCGAAGGGCGCCGAGCTGGCGATGATCGAGAGCATCGAGTTCGGCGTCTCGACCGCCACCGCCTGCGGCGCGCCGGCGGGGGAGCGGCCGAACTCGTTGACGATGTCGTTGATGAACTCCTCGAAGTCGGCGTAGATTTCGAACAGCGGCGCGAGCGTCTCGCGGATCCGCCCGATGCGCTCCGGGAGCAGGCGGATCCACTCGGTCGCCGGCAGCACGATCGAGGCGACCGCGACGTTGGCGGCGGTGAGGAAGAGGAGCACGCAGATCAGCGCTGCGAGCACCGAGGGGACGCGCCGCCGCTCGAGCCATTCGAGCACTGGGACGAGCGCGATCGCGATCACCAGCGCCGCGGTGACGGGGAGGAAGAACTCAGCCCCCGCGCGCAGCGCGAACGGCAGCGCCAGCGCCAGGGCGGTGCCGGCGATCAGCGTCAGCGCCGCGAGCAGCCGATCGCGGCGATAGGCGATCTCGGCCGGCTCGAGATCGTGGCCGTGCGCGTGCGGCCGCGGCTCTGCGGCCTGGCTCGCCCCCGGGACGTCGTTCATCGGTCGCTCCTGCGCGGCACCGGCCGCACGCTTTTCATGCCCGCTTCGGAGGGCGCTGAGAAGAGGATGCGCGGCCGAGGCGGCGGAGGTGAGGCGTGGTGGGCGCGGCAAGGATTGAACTTGCGACCCCTGCGGTGTGAACACAGTGCTCTACCACTGAGCTACGCGCCCACGCCTCGATCCGCTCCCAGCGACGGAAAAGGCGCGGGAGCTGCCCCGCGCCGCGCGCCGAGATAGTCGCTCGCCCGGCCGGTGTCCAGAGAGCCGAACCCGGTGCGGCCGTTGCGGGACGGTGCCGGTCGTGGGACAAATACGGCTGCGGCGCCAAGCGGGGCCGAAGCGCGCACTCTCGCCTGCGAGGCGCTGACCCTGATGCGCGAGCGGCCGGAGCTCCAAACGGCCGAAGCGCTGCTCACGCGCCCCTGCGGCCGCTGACGATCGTCCTCGGGCGCAATCGCCTCGGCCGGTCAGCGGTTGACCGAATCCTTCAGCCCCTTGCCGGGCTTGAACTTGGGCTGCGTCGATTCCTTGATCTGCATCGGCTCGCCGGTGCGCGGGTTGCGGCCGGTCGAAGCCTTGCGGCGCGAGCAGGAAAAGGTCCCGAAGCCGACGAGGCGAACCTCGTCGCCCCGCTTCAGCGCCGCGCTGATGGTGTCGAACACGCCCTCCACGGCGCGGGTCGCATCGTTCCTGCTGAGGCCGGTCGTCTCCGCGACCTGGCCGATGAGCTCCTGCTTGTTCATCTCTCCCGAACCCCCTTCCTGCCGACGAGTCGCTGCGCGTGCCGGCTGGCCTTTAAAGGACAGGAGGGCTTCGCGAGTCAAAAGGAAAAGAGGCGAATTCCCGCGGAAATTCGCCCCTTTTTTGGATGTATTTCGTTGCTGCGCCGCGACAGGTCAGTGGCGGATCGACAGCCCGCCCTCTTCCGGCGCCGGCGCCAGTTCGGACGGCGGGATCGCCGCCAGCTCGTCCGCCTCAGTCCATTCGATCGGCGCGACCGGCGAGGCGAGCGCATGGCTGAGCACCTCGTCGACATGCTTGACCGCGACGATCTCGAGCCCCTCGCGGATCGTCGCCGGAATGTCGGCCAGGTCCTTCTCGTTCTCGGACGGGATCAGGACCTTGGCGATGCCGCCTCGCAGCGCCGCGAGCAGTTTCTCCTTGAGCCCGCCGATCGGCAGCACCCGGCCGCGCAGCGTCACCTCGCCGGTCATCGCCACGTCGCGGCGCACCGGTATGCCGGTCAGCGTCGAGATGATCGCGGTCACCATGCCGATGCCTGCCGAGGGCCCGTCCTTCGGCACCGCGCCCTCGGGCAGGTGGACGTGGATGTCCTTGCGCGAGAACAGGCTAGGCTTGACGCCGTAGCTCGGGCTCCTCGCCCGCACAAAAGAGAAGGCGGCCTGCACCGATTCCTGCATCACCTCGCCCAGCTTTCCGGTGGTCTTGATCTGGCCCTTGCCGGGCACCGTGACCGCCTCGATCGAGAGCAACTCGCCGCCGACCTCGGTCCAGGCGAGGCCGGTGACGGCGCCGATCTGGTCCTCCTCCTCGCCGATGCCGTGGCGGAAGCGGCGGATGCCGGCGAAATCGGCGACATTGTCGGGAGTCAGCTCGATCTTCTCGGCCTTCCCCTCGAGGATCTGGCGCAGCGCCTTGCGCGAGACCTTGGCGATCTCGCGCTCGAGCGTGCGCACGCCCGCTTCCCGGGTGTAGTGACGGATCAGCGTGCGCAGACCTTCCTCGCTGAAGGTGAGCTCACCTTCGTCGAGGCCGTGCGCCTCGATCTGCTTCGGGATGAGGTGGCGCTTGGCGATCTCGACCTTCTCGTCCTCGGTATAGCCTTCGAGCCGGATGATCTCCATCCGGTCGAGCAGAGGCTGCGGCATGTCCATGGTGTTCGCGGTGGTGACGAACATCACGTCCGAAAGGTCGTAGTCGATCTCCAGATAATGGTCCTGGAAGCGGCTGTTCTGCTCCGGATCGAGCACTTCGAGCAGCGCCGAGGCGGGATCGCCGCGGAAGTCCTGGCCGAGCTTGTCGATCTCGTCGAGCAGGAACAGCGGGTTGGACGTCCCCGCCTTCTTGAGGTTCGAGATGATCTTGCCGGGCAGCGAGCCGATGTAGGTGCGGCGATGGCCGCGGATCTCCGCCTCGTCGCGCACGCCGCCGAGCGACTGGCGGACGAACTCGCGGCCGGTGGCGCGGGCGATCGAGCGGCCGAGCGAGGTCTTGCCGACGCCGGGAGCGCCCACCAGGCAGAGGATCGGGCCCTTGAGCTTGTTCGTGCGGGCCTGGACGGCAAGATATTCGACGATCCGCTCCTTCACCTTCTCCAGGCCGTAATGGTCCTCGTCGAGGATCGCCTGGGCCTCGGCAATGTCCTTCTTGACCTTGGACTTCTTGCCCCACGGCAGGCCGAGCAGCACGTCGAGATAGTTGCGGCTGACCGTCGCCTCGGCGGACATCGGCGCCATCGCCCGCAGCTTCTTGAGCTCGCTCTGCGCCTTCGCTTTGGCCTCCTTGGAAAGCTTGGTGCGCTCGATCCTGCGGGCGAGCTCGGCGAGCTCGTCGCCTTCCTCCTCGCCCTCGTTACCGAGCTCGCGCTGGATCGCCTTCAGCTGCTCGTTGAGATAATATTCGCGCTGCGTCTTCTCCATCTGGCGCTTGACGCGCGAGCGGATCTTCTTCTCGACCTGGAGCACCCCGAGCTCGCCCTCCATGAAGGCGAACACCATCTCCAGCCGCTTCACGGGGTCGAGCTCGGCGAGCAGCGCCTGCTTGTCGGCGACCTTGATGTTGATGTTGGCGGCGACCGCGTCGGCGAGCTTGGAGGCCTCCTCGATCTGGCCGAGCTGCACCGCGGTCTCCGCCGGCAGCCTTTTGTTGAGCTTGGAATAATTCTCGAACTGCTCGACCACCGAGCGCATCAGCGCCGAGACCTCGGCCCCGTCGGGTTCGGAACTCTCGATCGGCTCCACCTCGGCGGAAAGGTGGCCGCCCTCGTTGCGGATCGACCTCAGCGACGCGCGCTGCTGGCCTTCGACCAGCACCCGCACGGTCCCGTCCGGCAGCTTCAGGAGCTGGAGGACGGTGGCGATCACGCCGAGGTCGTAGAGCGCCTCGCGATCGGGATCGTCCTCGGCGGGGTCGAGCTGCGAGACGAGGAAGATCTGCTTGTCGGCCGCCATCGCGCTCGCCAGCGCCGCCACCGATTTGTCGCGCCCGACGAACAGGGGGACGATCATCTGCGGGAACACCACGATGTCGCGCAGCGGAAGGACCGGATAGGACTGGCTCATGAAAACTCCACGCGTGACCGTTCTGGCTCTCGTTGCCATAGCATATGGGGGAATGATGCGCGCCGATCAATGAATCGGCTTCGCCGGAGAGCGCCGCGGTTGCGGCGAGCCGAGATTGACCGCGGCCCCCGCGAGGTCTAGTCTCGCGCGACACGACAGCGGGGGTATCGTTTTGATGTCACGCATTATTTTGGCTGCGACCGCCTCTTTCCTGTTCCTTCTCGCCGAGGGACCCACGGCCGCGCCCGCGCAGGC
>JALYHK010000107.1 GCA_030776605.1 Pseudomonadota bacterium | reverse complement strand
TTCCTGAGCGGCGCGGGCGTTGTCGTCGAGCGCCATATAGGCGCGGCCGCGCACCCGCGCGGCATAGGCGGCATGTTCGGGGGCGGCGCCCTCGCTCTCCTCGATCGCGCGCTGGGGCTGGTTCTGGAGCAGCAAAGCGTGGGCCACCAGATGCCTGGTCTCGGCGTCGGCGGCGCCCGCCTCGCGGGCGCGGCGCACCTCCGATTCCGCCGCGACGCCGTCGCCGAGCGCGAGATAGGTGCGCGCCTGCATCACGCGCGCACGGCGGTCGTTCGGATTGGCCTGGAGCGCGTTCATGAACTCGATGCGCGCGGTGCGCGGCTGGCCGGCCTCGAAGGCCTGGACGCCGCGCGCATAGGCCTCCTCGGGCGTGCCCGAGGCGGACGCGCCGGTGCAGGCCGCGGTGCCGGCCAGGAGCAGGCAGGCGAGGATGTGCTTGTGCTTGGTCATGGCTGCAGCCCATATTGCTTGAGGAGGTCGTAGAGCGTCGGCCGGCTGATCCCGAGCAGACGCGCGGCGCTGGAGATGTTGCTTTCGGTGCGCGCGAGCGCCTGGCGGATCACCCGCCGGTCGGCCTCCTCGCGGGCCGCCTTGAGGTTGATCGGAAGGGAATCCTCGTCGCGCGCGGCAAGGTCGAGGTCCTCGGCGGTGATCAGCTTGCCGTCGGCCATGATCACCGCTCGCTTCATCCGGTTCTCGAGCTCGCGCACGTTGCCCGGCCAGTGCCAGTCGTTGATCGCGTCGAGCGCGCCGGGCGCGAAGCCGCGTACCGTCGGGTTCATCTCGCGCGAGAAGAGGTGGAGGAAATGCTTGGCGAGCAGCGTCGCGTCGCCGTGGCGCTCGGCCAGGCTGGGGATCCGCACGACGATCTCGGCAAGGCGGTAGTAGAGGTCCTCGCGGAAGCTGCCCGCCTGGATCATCGCCGGCAGGTCCTGGTGGGTGGCGCAGACGATGCGGGTGTCGACCGCAATCGCCTTGCGGCCGCCGATCCGCTCGATGACCCGCTCCTGGAGGAAGCGCAGCAGCTTCACCTGGAGCGGCAGCGGGATGTCTCCGACCTCGTCGAGAAACAAGGTGCCGCCGTGGGCCAGCTCGATCTTGCCCTCGGTCGTCTTGATCGCGCCGGTGAAGGCGCCCTTCTCGTAGCCGAACAGCTCGGCCTCGAGCAGGTTCTCCGGGATCGCGGCGCAGTTGATCGGGACGAAGGCGCCCGAAGCGCGGCGGCTGGCGTCGTGGAGGCCGCGGGCGAGCAGCTCCTTGCCGGTTCCGCTGGCGCCGAGCAGCATCACCGAGACGTCGGTGTTGGCGACGCGCTCGATGGTGCGCGCGACCTTCAGCATCTCGGGCGCGGCGGTGATCATCGTGCCGAGCACCGTCCGGTCGGCGCCGACGCGGTCCTCGAGCCGGCGGTTCTCGGTCTCGATGCCGTGGAGCTGGAAGGCGCGGCGGACGATCAGGCCGAGCTGATCGATGTCGACCGGCTTCTGGTAGAAATCGTAGGCTCCCGAGGCGATCGCGCGCAGCGCGCTGTCGCGCGCGCCGTGGCCTGAGGCGACGATCACCTTCGTCTCCGGCTTCAGCGAAAGGATGGTCTCGAGGGTGGCGAAGCCTTCGCTGACGCCGTCGGGATCGGGCGGCAGGCCGAGGTCGAGGGTGACGACGGGCGGCTCCTCGGCGCGTAGCAGGTCGATGGCGGCGCCTCGATCGGAGGCGGTCAGCACTTCATAGTCGTCATAGGCCCAGCGCAGCTGCCGCTGCAGGCCCTCGTCGTCCTCGACGATCAGCAGTTTGGCTTTCGCCTCGGCGGTCATGCGCGCATCCGTTCGAGCTGAGGGGCGAGTCTATGCTCGCCGAGCGGTAAAAAGACGGTGAAACGGGTGCCTTCGCCCTCGCGGCTCTCGACCTCGATTCGGCCGCCCATCGCGGCGACCAGCGCGCGCGCCTCATAGGCGCCGACGCCGAAGCCGCTGTCCTTGGTCGAGGCGAAGGGCTGGAACAGGCGGGTGCGGATGAACTCGCCCGACATGCCGGCGCCGCGGTCGGTCACCTCGACCGCGGCCTCGCCGCCGCGGCTCTCGAAGCCGATGCGGACCGGGGCGCCGGCGGGGCTAGCGTCGATGGCGTTCTGGACGAGATGGCTCAGCGCCTGTTCGAGCCGGCCGGGATCGGCGAGGGCGATCAGGTCGGCATCGCCTCCGACCTCGATCGGGTGGGCGCGGCGCTTGGCTTCGGCCACGGCCGCCGCGACCGCCTCGACCGCCACCGGACGCGGCGGCTCGGCCTCCCGCCGACTCCCGTGCGACAGGCGCGCGAGCAGCTCGTGCATCTTCTTGACCGAGCCCTGCAGCGTCGCGATCATGTCGGCGCGGAAGTCGGGGTTGTCGGCGTGGCGCTCGGCGTTGCGGGCGACGAGGCTGAGCTGGCTCACCAGATTCTTGATGTCGTGCATGATGAAGGCGAAGCGGCGGTTGAACTCGTCGAACCGCTGGGAGTCGGCGAGCGCCTGCTGGCTCTGCGCCTCGGCAAGGTAGCTGGCCGCCTGGATGCCGGCGGTGCGGAACAGGTCGAAATCCTCCCAGTCGAGCGGCCGCCGGACGAGCGGATGCTCGAGCAGGACGAGCCCGACGAGCCGGTCGCCGTGGATCAGCGGCACGCCGGCCCAGAGGTTCGGCAGCGACGCAATCCAGGCCGGCACCGGGATCCGCTCGCCCCCGCGCCGGAGGGCGCCCTCGGCGACGTTGGAGAAATCGACGACGTGCGAGGTCGCGGCGAGGAATCGGGCGAAGCCGCCGTCGTCGTCGCGGCTCTGCTCCACCTCCTGATGCCAGTTCCAGCGAGCCGACGGCATCAGCCGGCCCTGATCGTCGGCGAGGAGCAGCAGGCCTCCGGGCGAGGCGGCGATATCGGCAATGGCTTTCACCACCCGCTCCTCGAGCCGGCCGCCGTCCTCGCCGCCGCGGCCGATGGTGTGCGTGAAGCGCAGCCACTCGGTGCGATAGTCGTAGCGATGCTCGAAGAAGTGCTTGGCGACAATCACCCGCACCCAGGCGCGGGCGCGGCCCGAGGGCAGCAGGATCAGCGCCCCGACGGTCATGGCGAAGATGAGCCCGACCTGTCCCACCCGCACCCATTCGCCGCCGACGATCTCCAGCGCCCGCGTCGCCGACATCATGACAATCAGATAGGCGAAGATCGCCAGCACCGAGAGCGACTGGAAGGTCGCGGCGCGGGAGAGCTGCATCTTCCAGCTTGCGTTGCGCTTGCTCGCCAGCGCGAACAGCGGGACGATCATTGCCAGGATTGCACCGCGCATCGCGAACAGGTCCTCGGCGGGCTCGCGGGTCAGCCAGGCGACGGTGTAGAGGTGAAGGTCGTAGGCCCACATCGCCGCCAGCGCGAGCATCGGCAGCTGGATGCCCCAGCGCGAGTTTGGGGCGGCTTGGCCGTAGAGATTGTGGACGAGGACGAGCGAGCCGGCGGCGATGGTGAGGCCGATGATGTGGCTGGTCGAAGCCAAGGCCGCGAAAATGCGCGGCGAATGCTCGAACTCGGCCATCACGCCGCCGATCACGATCTGGAGCCCGACGACGCCGGCGACGGCGGCGTAGACCACCTTCACCGCGCGCTGGCGGTCGTCCTCCGCCGCGCCGCGCAAGATCCCGTACATGAAGGCCAGGAAGGCGAGGTTGCGCCCGCTCTCCGACAGCACCGAGAGGAAGTGGTGCGGCCCCTTCATCGACATGAAGATCGACCAGACGGCGATCACCGCGAAGGCGGTGACCAGCGGCCGGTTGCGCGGATCGCCGTTCCAGTGCCTCAGCTGCCAGATCGCCAGCGCGCTGTAGAGCGCGGCGGCGAGCAGGTGGCTCCACAGGCCGATGAACGCGGCCATCAGCGGGCACCCTCGGGCCAGATGATGACCCGGATCGTCTGGAGCAGGATGAGGAGGTCGAGCAGCGGCGAATAGTTTTTGGCGTAGTACAGGTCGTATTCGAGCTTCTGGCGCGCGTCCTCGATCGAGGCGCCGTAGGGATAGTTGATCTGGGCCCAGCCGGTGATCCCCGGCTTCACCATGTGCCGCTCCGCATAATAGGGCAGCCGAGCCTCGAGGTCGGCGACGAACTGCGGCCGTTCGGGCCGAGGGCCGACGAAGCTCATGTCGCCCTTGAGCACGCTCCAGGCCTGCGGAAGCTCGTCGATGCGCAGCTTGCGGATGACCGCGCCGATGCGGGTGACCCGCGGATCGTCCTTCTGCGCCCACACCGCCTTCCCGCCGACCTCGGCGTCCTCGCGCATCGAGCGCAGCTTCACGATTTCGAACGGCTCGCCGTAGAGTCCCACGCGCCGCTGGCGGAAAAAGGCGGGGCCGCGGCTCTCCAGCTTCACCAGCACGGCGGTAAGCGCGATCAGCGGCGCCGTCGCGGCGAGGATGATCCCGCTCACGAGGAGGTCGAACAGCCGCTTGCCCGCCGCGGAAAGCCGCCGCCCGGCCGAAAAGCCGTCCGAGAAGATCAGCCAGGAGGGATTGAGGCTGTCGAGATCGACGCGGCCGGTCTCGCGCTCGAGGAAGCTCGAAAGGTCGTTGACCTCGACGCCGGTGGTCTTGGCGCGCAGCAGGTCGGCGAGAGGGAGCGCGTTGCGCCTTTCCTCGAGCGCCAGCACCACCTCGCTGGCGCCGAGGCCGAGGAGATGGTCCGGCAGGCTGGCGATGTCGGCGCGGTTGACGGCGCCCGCCACCGCAGCCGGGCCGTCGTTCATCGCGACATAGCCCACCACCGAAAAGCCGGCGCCCTCGCGCCGCGCCAGCGCCTCGATCCGAGCCGCGCGCGCCCCGGCGCCGAGCACGAGGACGCGCCGCTTCAGCGCCTCCCCGCCGATCGCCCGGACGAGCAGCAACCGCGCGGCGACCATCGCCGTAAGGGCGAGGCAGCTCGCATAGAGCAGGCTGGAGCGCCAGAAGCCGACCGGCGGAAAAAGGAAGAAAACGAGCGAAAGGAACAGGATGCCGAGCGCGACGGCGACGAACAGCCGCGCGATCGCGATGCGCAGCGACAGCAGCGCCTCGGAGCGGTAGACGCCCACTGCCACCATCGCGAGCTGGATCGCGGCGGCGAAGGTGAGAAGGTTGGGCAGGCGCGCCGCCTCGGGGTCGATCTGCCCCTCGATCTGCCAAATCCGGACGAGCCAGCCCGCCTCGCCTGCGGCGAGCAGCAGCAGCCCGTCGACGAGCGCCAGCGCCAGCACCCAGTGCGGCACATAATGTTTGAACAGCCGGATCATCCGCCGGCGCGCTCCGGCCCCGCCGCGCGGCGGCGGCGGCCCCTCGGGCAGCGGACTGTAAGCTCCTCCGACACGCCCAGCCCTGTCGCAGAATTTGACAAAGAAAGGGTGAAGGGGCGCGATCGGCGGCGGCAGGAACCGCGCGCCGCGCCCGCCGGTTTCCATTGCGACGACGAGCCACGGG